>NZ_JAHWCO010000305.1:0-16403 GCF_020054415.1 Candidatus Symbiopectobacterium sp.
CCTTCCGTTACTTCGGCGGCAGCGTGAAAACCGTGCTGCTCGATAACCAGAAAGCCGCAGTGCTGAAAAATAACAACGGGAAGGTGGTGTTCAACTCCGGGTTCCTGCTGCTTGCTGATCACTATGGCTTCCTGCCACGGTCCTGCCGCCCGCGAAGGGCCAGAACCAAAGGTAAGGTGGAGCGTATGGTGAAATACCTCAAGGAGAACTTCTTCGTCCGGTACCGCCGGTTCGACAGCTTCGCCCATGTTAATCAGTTACTGGAGCAGTTCGACTTCTGCTTCCAGCCAGGTATCGATCATAAGGTCGTCCGGAAACTGGCCGGGCTGGCGTTAGTGGAGCGCAGCGAAAACGTGATCCTGCTGGGGCCGCCAGGTGTGGGCAAAACGCACCAGGCAGTAGCACTGGGTGTCAAAGCGGCTGATGCCGGTCACCGGGTGCTGTTCATGCCACTGGATAAGCTGATCGCCACACTTATGAAGGCAAAGCAGGAAAACCGGCTGGAGAAACAGCTACAGCAGCTTGGTGACGCCCGGGTACTTATACTGGATGAGATAGGCTATCTGCCGATGAGCCGTGAGGAAGCCAGTCTGTTCTTCCGGTTGCTGAACCGTCGGTATGAAAAAACGAGCATCGTGCTCAAATAAAGGGTTCGCCGACTGGGGAGAGATGTTCGGCGATAACGTGCTGGCAACAGCAATCCTGGATCGGCTGCTACACCACTCAACCACACTGAACATCAAAGGAGAAAGCTACAGGTTAAAGGAAAAACGCAAAGCCGGAGTGCTGGCAAAAAACACCACGCCAGTCAGTGATGATGAAATGGCGGAAAGCGGGCAACATTAATGAGCAATAGCGGACATTAAAAATGGCGAAAAACGGCCAATAATCTTGGCGTTGGCAGTAGTCGGCATTTTCACTGCGATCGCCTAAACTTGCCGCCCAAACCACTTTTTCTGTAATTTCTGGACGACGTTCTTTCCAAAGATAGTTAAGCTCTTTGTAGAGCATGTCGTAACCTTCACGGGTGATAAGATCTGTTTTCATCGTTTGCTTTCGTCATCGGTTATTACGAGTACGCATAGCGCGGCGTTGATACACTGTGAGCAGTATAGGCGTTGCTACATCCTAAGGCGATTACGCCTGTAAAATGAAGGAACTGATTGATTAATCCCTATTTTATTATGCTTTGTAACAATTTTGCCTGTAATATATACCAGAAACGACTGTCAGTAATTCATAGGTTTTTAGGTCGTGTATTCAATATGTTGATTGCAGTGTGAAATGTCCAGTTTTGGATGCGGAATACAGTGGCTAAAGTTGATGTAAGATGCCTGTTTTGTGAACAGACATCTCCTGTGAAAAAACACGGTTATGGCAAAAGTGGCCATCAGCGTTACCGTCGTCAGTCATGCAAACACGGATGGCTACAGTGCTTACAACGACGAACTTCCAAAAGTAAAACACATTGTTAGCAAGCTGTGTACACGGCGTATTGAGCGAGCACATCTGACACTGCGTAACCGATTGCAACGGCTCAATCGCAAGATGCCCGGATATTCAAAATCATCCGAAATGCACGATAGGATCATCGGTACTTACATCGAACGCGAGTACTACGTTTGATGCTACATCAACTCATTGAATATACGACCCAACCAACGCCAATGACTCATCGGAGTGCCGATGAATTTTACGCATATCGAGTGTGCCAAATTTGTGTCATAAAATTGGCAAAAATCAGCAACGATTGACAAATTAAAAGAGGCGCTATTTAAGCTGGCTGGCTTGTGGCGCGGGATTAATGGTTGTTAGAATGCGCCTCTTTTTGCAATTCATCGGACTGTTTTTCCGGTGCTGGAGGCAAAGTGAAATACGAATTGTTGCAAACCGATGGTCGCGCGCGCCGTGGCCGTCTTGTTTTTGAACGTGGCGTGGTGGAAACCCCGGCGTTTATGCCGGTTGGCACTTACGGCACGGTAAAGGGAATGACGCCTGAGGAAGTGAAAGAAACTGGCGCGCAAATCCTGCTGGGTAACACCTTCCACCTGTGGCTGCGTCCAGGCCAGGAGATCATGAAGCTGCACAGCGATTTGCATGATTTCATGCAGTGGCATGGCCCGATCCTGACCGATTCCGGCGGATTTCAGGTCTTCAGCCTGGGCGACATCCGCAAAATCACCGAAGAGGGTGTGCACTTCCGTAACCCGATCAACGGCGACCCGATTTTCCTCAACCCGGAAAAATCGATGGAAATCCAGTACGATCTCGGCTCTGATATCGTGATGATTTTCGATGAGTGTACGCCTTATCCTGCCGATTGGGATTATGCCAAACGCTCGATGGAAATGTCGCTGCGTTGGGCGAAACGCAGCCGCGCCCGTTTTGATGAACTCAATAACAACAACGCGTTATTTGGTATCGTTCAGGGAAGTGTTTACGAAGATTTACGCGATGTCTCAGTAAAAGGGCTGGTAGAGATTGGCTTTGATGGGTACGCTGTGGGCGGCCTGGCAGTCGGGGAGACGAAGGCGGATATGCACCGCATTCTAGAGCATGTTTGCCCGCAGATCCCGGCGGATAAACCCCGTTATCTGATGGGAGTCGGCAAGCCTGAGGATCTGGTGGAAGGCGTGCGACGCGGCATTGACATGTTTGACTGTGTGATGCCAACGCGCAATGCGCGCAACGGCCACCTGTTTGTTACCGACGGCGTGGTAAAAATCCGCAATGCGGTACACAAGGATGATACTCGTCCGTTGGATGAGCACTGTGATTGCTACACGTGTCGCAATTATAGCCGCGCTTACTTGCATCATCTAGACCGTTGCAACGAAATGCTCGGCGCGCGCCTCAATACCATCCACAACTTGCGGTATTATCAACGGTTGATGGCGGGTTTACGTCAGGCCATCGAAGAGGGTAAATTAGAGCACTTTGTGGCAGATTTTTACCAACGGATTGGCAAGCCGGCGCCGTCCCTTGCTGAAACGGCGGCAGGTCAACACTACTGACGACGCGATTTTCGTACCTGCTGCGCGTGATGTGTGCGGTTGAAGCGTTTTAGGCACATTTGGATTTCATATACTTTTGCACACGTTTGGTTTGATAACAAAGAGGATAGTTAAATGAGTTTTTTCATTTCTGATGTCGTAGCTGCAACCGGCGCTCCGGCACAAAGTCCGTACTCTCTGGTGATTATGCTGGCTGTTTTTGGCCTGATTTTTTACTTCATGATTCTGCGTCCTCAGCAAAAGCGCGCTAAAGATCACAAGAAACTGATGGACTCCATTTCTAAAGGGGATGAAGTGCTGACGACGGGCGGTCTGGTGGGTCGCGTGACCAAAGTCTCTGAGACCGGGTACATCGCTATCGCGCTGAACGACACCAATGAAGTGGTTATCAAACGTGATTTTGTGGCTGCCGTATTGCCAAAGGGTACCATCAATGCCCTGTAATTTTTGATTTTCCCGAAGGGAACTGCCGTGTTAAACCGTTATCCTTTGTGGAAGTACCTGATGCTGGTCGTGGCATTAGTCATCGGCCTGCTTTATGCACTTCCTAACCTGTATGGTGAGGATCCGGCGGTACAAATCACTGGCGCGCGAGGCATCGCCGCCAGTGAGTCAACGCTGATCCAAGTCCAGAATGTATTACAAGAACAGCAGATCACCAGCAAATCGCTCGCGTTAGAAAGTGGTGCGATCCTTGCCCGTTTATCCACCCCAGATATTCAACTGCGCGCTCGCGAAGCGCTGGTGAATGCATTGGGTGAGAAGTATGTCGTGGCCTTGAACCTGGCCCCCGCTACGCCAAACTGGCTGCGCATGCTGCGTGCGGAACCCATGAAACTGGGTCTGGACCTGCGAGGTGGCGTACACTTCCTGATGGAAGTGGATATGGAAACGGCGTTAGGTAAACTGCAAGAGCAGACCATGGATTCCCTGCGCAGCGATCTGCGTGAAAAGGGCATCCCTTATGCCACGGTGCGTAAAGCCGATGGCAATACCGTAGAGATCCGTTTCCGCGATGCGGCAACGCGTAACGACGCGATTTCGTATCTCACCACCCGTCACCGCGATCTGGTGTTTAACGCCAGCGGCGATAACCTGATGCGTGCGATGATGAGTGCCGAGCGCCTGCTTGAAGCACGTGAATACGCCGTCCAGCAAAACATCAATATCCTGCGTAACCGTGTTAACCAACTGGGTGTGGCCGAACCGCTGGTACAGCGCCAAGGTGCGGATCGCATCGTGGTTGAGTTGCCCGGCATTCAAGACACCGCGCGAGCCAAAGAAATTCTGGGTGCGACGGCAACGTTGGAATTCCGTCTGGTAAACAGTACTGCGGACGTGACAGCAGCAGCCAATGGCCGTGTTCCGGTTGATTCCGAAGTGAAATACATGCGTGATGGCACCCCGGTGGTGCTGTACAAGCGTGTGATCCTCACAGGTGACCACATTACCGATTCCACCTCGGGTGCCGACGAATACGGTCGTCCGCAGGTGAACATCTCGCTGGACAGCGCGGGCGGTAACGCCATGTCCAATTTCACCAAGGACAGCATCGGTAAACCGATGGCAACCTTGTTTGTGGAATACAAGGACAGCGGTAAGAACGATGCCACGTCGGGTCGTTCCATTCTGGAAAAACACGAAGAAGTGATCAACGTCGCAACCATTCAGTCGCGTCTGGGTAACAGCTTCCGTATTACCGGTATCGATAACCCGAACGAAGCGCGTCAGCTCTCTCTGTTGCTGCGTGCCGGTGCGTTGATTGCCCCGATTCAGATTGTTGAAGAGCGTACCGTCGGGCCAACGCTGGGGATGCAAAACATCACCCAGGGGCTTGAGGCCTGCTTGTGGGGGCTGGTGGCATCCATCCTGTTTATGGTTGTGTTCTACAAAGGATTTGGTTTGATCGCGACCACTGCGTTGGTGGCTAACCTGGTGCTGATCGTTGGGGTGATGTCACTGTTGCCGGGGGCGACGCTCACCATGCCAGGGATTGCCGGTATCGTGTTGACGCTGGCAGTGGCTGTAGATGCCAACGTACTGATTAACGAACGTATCAAAGAAGAATTCAGGAACGGGCGCACGGTTCAGCAAGCCATTCATGAAGGGTACAAAGGTGCGTTCTCCAGTATCATCGATGCCAACCTGACAACGATGATCACGGCAGTGATTCTGTACGCTGTGGGGACCGGCTCAATCAAAGGCTTTGCCATTACGACAGCGATTGGGGTTGCGACCTCGATGTTTACCGCTATTGTCGGCACTCGTGCGATTGTGAACCTGGTTTACGGCGGAAAACGCGTTAACAAGCTGTCTATTTGAGGAGTGCGTCGTGGCACAGGAATATACTGTTGAACAGCTCAACTATGGTCGTAAAGTCTATGACTTTATGCGTTGGGATAACGTCGCGTTCGTCATTTCGGGCACTTTGTTAATCCTGTCACTGATTGTTATGGGTGTGCGCGGGTTTAACTGGGGATTGGATTTCACCGGTGGTACGGTGATTGAAATCAACCTGGAAAAACCGGCCGATCTTGATCTCATTCGTGACTCTCTGGAAAAAGCCGGTTTTGCCGATCCGTTGATTCAGAACTTCGGTAGCAGCCGTGATGTGATGGTGCGCATGCCGCCAAGCGTGGGCACTTCAGGTCAGGAGCTGGGCAACAAAGTGGTTAGCGTGATTAACCAGGGAACGGAACAGAGTGCTACGGTGAAGCGCATCGAGTTTGTTGGGCCGAGTGTGGGTAAAGATTTGGCGCAAGACGGTGCTATGGCATTGTTGGCGGCGTTGATCTGCATCTTGATCTACGTAGGATTCCGTTTTGAATGGCGTCTGGCGTTGGGTGCTGTGCTGGCATTGGCGCACGACGTGATCATCACCATGGGGGGGTTCTCGCTGTTTCAAATCGAAATCGATTTGACCATCGTGGCATCGCTGATGTCGGTTATCGGTTACTCGTTGAACGACAGCATCGTGGTATCTGACCGTATTCGTGAAAACTTCCGCAAGATTCGCCGCGGTACGCCTTACGAAATCATGAACGTGTCGCTGACACAGACTTTGAGCCGTACTTTGATGACCTCCGGCACCACGCTGGGTGTGGTATTGATGCTCTACATTTTCGGCGGCGCGATGCTGGAAGGTTTCTCGCTGGCAATGCTGACCGGGGTGTCTATCGGTACTATCTCCTCTATCTACGTGGCTTCAGCGCTGGCGCTGAAGCTTGGGATGAAGCGTGAACACCTGCTGGTGCAGAAAGTCGAGAAGGAAGGGGCGGATCAACCCTCCATCTTGCCTTAAGGCCGTTTGATAACGTTGAGAGAAATCCCTGCTTCGGCAGGGATTTTTTTATGTATCAGGGGCTGCTGGTTTCAACTTGATGCAGGCGTATAAACCCGAGCTGCTCCGGTGTGACACCGCTTAGCCGCACACCAAATATGGCTTCGGTTTTGGGCAATAGGGGGGCGTCGAGCATCAACTGCTGGGTGAATTTCGCTTGGCAACGGCTTGCTGCTGACCGGATCGAGCTGACCCCAGTCGAGTTGTGCGTGAAACGCAGGCAGTGCTGTACCTTCCAGTAGCCGAACGTGCAACAGCGCCTGGGTGCCATTCGCCTCGGGTTCGATATGGCTCAGGGAAATGCTCAGTTTGCCAATATTGCTTTCTAAAATTGCGCTATTTTTCGCGCTGGGTAGCAAGTACACGCCGTGGGTAGAGTGACTGTTTAAGGTATTTTGCTGCTCCAGCGCTAACGCCTGTGCCGTCAGTGTTTGTAATTGCCGGTTAAGCTGCCCCACTTCCCGTTGCAGCGTAGGCGGTTGCGAGGCGCTGAACAGCCCGTCGGCGCCAGCATCAAGAGACCAGATGCACGATAATAATTATTCATTCAGGTATTTCCCTCATTGCATTATGCCTTTTCTCGTGTCTTCTTTACGTGGCAAGTATATAAGCGTAGTGGCGAATGAGAGTTAAATCATGCTGCGTTAATGCTGGCACCTATGCAAATATTGGTCTGTAAGCGCTGGATATTTGGGTTAGTCGATCAAATCAGGGTAAACTAGGCGTAAGAGAAGCTAATCATCGGGATATGTTATGCACTGCCCATTCTGCTCCGCTGTTGATACCAAAGTTATTGATTCTCGTCTGGTCGGCGAAGGCACGCAGGTACGGCGTCGCCGTCAGTGTCTGGTGTGCAATGAGCGCTTTACCACCTTTGAAGTGGCGGAGCTAGTGATTCCCCGGGTGATAAAGAGTAATGACGTTCGCGAGCCCTTCAATGAAGAAAAATTGCGTAAAGGGATGCTGAAAGCGCTGGAAAAGCGGCCGGTCAGTGCGGATGACGTTGAAAACGCCCTCAATCATATCAAATCTCAACTGCGTGCTACGGGTGAGCGTGAAGTCACCGCCAAGATGATTGGCAATCTGGTGATGGATGCCCTGAAGCGTCTGGACAAAGTCGCTTATATTCGTTTTGCCTCCGTATACCGTAGTTTCGAGGACATTCGGGAGTTTGGCGAAGAGATTGCTCGGTTACAGGATTAGTCATATGGAACGGCAAGATGAATTCTGGATGGCGAGCGCGCTTGAATTAGCGCGGCGCGGGCGTTTCACTACGTCTCCAAACCCTAACGTTGGTTGTGTGATTGTGCGCGCCGGTAAAATGGTCGGCGAAGGCTATCACTTGCGCGCCGGTGAACCGCATGCGGAAGTGCATGCGCTTCGTATGGCGGGTGAACTGGCCCGGGGAGCAACCGCCTATGTGACGCTGGAGCCGTGCAGTCACCATGGACGCACGCCGCCTTGTGCGGATGCGCTGATTGCGGCGGGTGTGGCGCGCGTCGTGGCTGCGATGCAAGATCCTAACCCTCAGGTGGCCGGGCGCGGTTTGCACCGTTTACAGCAGGCGGGTATCGCTGTCAGTCACGGCCTGATGATGCAAGATGCCGAGCAGGTCAATCTGGGTTTTCTGAAACTGATGCGCACCGGCGTTCCCTATGTCCGTCTTAAAGTGGCTGCTTCGCTGGATGGCCGCACGGCGATGGCGTCCGGAGAAAGCAAGTGGATCACCTCTCCCGAGGCGCGTCAGGATGTGCAACGCTTTCGTGCACAAAGCGCCGCGATCCTTAGCAGCAGTGCTACCGTGTTGGCGGACGATCCGCTGTTGACGGTACGTTGGGAGACGTTGGATGCCACTACGCAACAACAGCTTCCCGATGTAGTGCTTCCTCAACCCGTGCGCGTGATCGTCGACAGCCATGGACGCGTAACGCATCAGCATCAACTGATCCATCAACCGGGCCAAACCTGGTTGGCGAGTATCCAACAGAACAATGACAGCGCATGGCCTGAAAGTGTGACACACCTTACTCTGCCCGCCCACGGTGGCGGCGTCGATTTGGTTGCGCTAATGATGACGCTCGGCAAGCGCCAGATTAATTCGGTTTGGGTTGAAGCCGGTGCTACGCTGGCAGGCGAGCTGTTGAATGCGGGCGTGGTCGATGAGCTGATCGTGTATATGGCCCCGAAACTGTTAGGGCATGATGCCCGGGCCCTGTGTGTGTTGCCGGGGTTGACGCAGTTGGCGCAAGCGCCTTCATTTACGCTGACGGAGGTGTGCAAGATTGGCCCCGATCTCCGTCTGCGTTTGATACCTCAATCCTGACGTCGATATCCTGCGGTTTTGGTTTGCTCTGGCCTCTATGGCGTGTGGCAGGCAAAACCGGATACGCCGTCACAAGAATGTGATAGAATCCGCCCCCCCCCCTGCGGGGTATTAGCATGCGATTATGATTATAAGGAACGCTATGAACGTCATTGAAGGTGTTGTTGCAAGCCCTGATGCCCGCGTCGCGATTGCGATTGCCCGTTTCAACAATTTTATCAACGATAGCCTGCTGGAAGGCGCTATCGATGCGCTGAAACGTATTGGTCAGGTCAAAGATGAAAACATTACCGTTGTGTGGGTACCGGGTGCCTATGAGCTGCCGCTGACCGCGCGCGCGCTGGCAAAAAATGGCTATGACGCCGTCGTGGCACTGGGAACGGTTATCCGTGGCGGTACTGCGCATTTTGAATATGTTGCGGGTGAGTGCAGCTCCGGGTTGGCTCATGTTGCCATGAACAGCGATATTCCTGTGACGTTTGGCGTTTTGACGACAGAAAGCATAGAGCAGGCGATTGAACGCGCTGGTACCAAAGCGGGCAATAAGGGTGCAGAAGCTGCGCTGACCGCGCTGGAAATGATTAACGTATTGAAAGATATCAAATAAGTTTGATTAAAAAAGGGGTATTCCGTGAAACCTGCTGCTCGTCGCCGCGCTCGTGAATGTGCGGTTCAAGCGCTGTATTCCTGGCAATTATCAAAGAATGATATTGCCGATATTGAACTGCAATTCCTGAGTGAGCAGGATGTCAAAGATGTCGACATCAGCTACTTTCGTGAGTTGCTGGCGGGCGTCGCCATGCAGGCAGAAAAACTGGATGCATTGATGGAACCCTACCTGTCACGTCAGCTCGAAGAGTTGGGGCAGGTGGAGCGCGCCGTGCTGCGTATTGCACTGTTCGAACTGAGCAAGCGCGACGACGTCCCTTACAAGGTTGCCATCAACGAATCCATTGAACTGGCGAAAGTGTTCGGTGCGGAAGATAGCCACAAGTTTGTCAACGGCGTATTGGATAAAGTCGCTCCTACGGTGCGCCAAACCAAGAAGTAACGCTCATGGCCGGAATACCGGCCCTGTTCGCGATTGTTTTTGACGGAAACGGTTATGGTTTACGGTGAGCTTGATCTGATTGCCCGCTATTTCAATCGTGTGAACGCCTACAAGGCGGGAAATCCGCGTCGTGATGTAGAATTGGGGATTGGCGACGATTGTGCGTTGCTCACAGTGGCAGAAAAGCAGCTTTTAGCCGTCAGTACCGACACGCTGGTGTCTGGTGTGCATTTCCTACCGACTATCGATCCTGCTGATTTGGGTTACAAATCGCTGGCCGTTAATTTAAGCGATCTGGCAGCCATGGGGGCCGATCCAGCCTGGCTCTCTCTCGCCATTACCTTGCCCGAAATTAACAGCGCGTGGTTGGCAGCCTACAGCGATAGCTTGTTCACGCTGCTGGATTACTATGGCATGCAACTGATCGGCGGCGATACCACGCGTGGTCCGCTCTGCCTTACGTTGACTATTCACGGGCTGGTGCCCGCCGGTCGTGCGCTCACTCGTGCCGGTGCCAGCATTGGCGATTGGATCTATGTGACCGGAACGCTGGGTGATAGCGCCGCCGGGCTGGCGATTTTGCAACAACGTTTGCAGGTGAGTGACAACGCGGCGCGTCAGTCATTGGTGCAACGCCATTTGCGTCCGCAGCCGCGCATTCTGCAAGGTCAGGCGTTGCGCACGCTTGCCAGCGCGGCTATCGATCTGTCGGATGGGCTGATATCGGATTTACGCCATATTTTGGCCGCAAGTGATTGTGGTGCGCGCGTACAGCTTGATGCTATTCCTTATTCATCGGCAATGATGCAACATGTTGAACCCGATCAGGTGCTGCGTTGGGCGCTGTCTGGCGGGGAAGATTATGAACTGTGCTTTACCGTGCCGGAGATTAATCGCGGGGCGATCGACATGGCGCTGGGCCAACTCGGCGTAGGCTATACCTGCATTGGTCAGATAGCGCCGTCGTCCGAGGGGCTGCGCTTTTTCCGTGGTGATAACGCAGTGGAACTGAACTGGAAAGGCTATGACAACTTCAGCCCATGACCGAGAAACAAAGCGCACCGCTAAGCAGCGTTTGCGCCTGAGCAATCCCTGGCATCTGCTGGCGACCGGGTTTGGCAGTGGCCTTTCACCCTGGATGCCGGGCACGGCGGGATCGCTGGCGGCGATCCCGGTGTGGTATCTGCTCTCCTTCCTGCACTGGCAACTGTATTCACTGACTATCATGTTCAGCATTTGCATCGGTGTTTACCTGTGCCATAAAACGGCCAAATACATAGGGGTGCACGATCACTGCAGCATCGTCTGGGATGAATTTGTCGGGATGTGGATCACGCTGATGGCGATCCCGGATGAACAGTGGCAGTGGGTGCTGGCCGGGTTTGTGGTGTTTCGTGTTCTGGATATTTTCAAACCCTGGCCGATACGCTGGTTTGATCATAATGTGCACGGCGGCATGGGTATCATGATTGACGATATTGTGGCTGGAGTTATCTCTGCGGGCATTATCTACTGGATCGGGCACCACTGGCCGCTATTTTCTTAAACGGCATACGCGGTGCCTAACCGGGGCGACTGCCCCGGTCGATATCACGATTATTGCAGCCATTCCTCAATGCGACGTTCGATGCCCGCCGCATCCAACCCCAAGTCGTGGCGTACTTCTTCCTGAGTCCCTTGGGGAATAAAGCTGTCCGGTAACCCCAGATTTAACACCGGAATGCCCAGACGCTGCGTCATCACCACTTCATTCACGCCGCTGCCCGCACCGCCCATCAATGCGTTCTCTTCCAATGTCACCAGCAGATCGTGGCTTTTTGCCAGTTCAGCAATCAGTGCTTCATCCAACGGTTTGACGAAACGCATGTCGACCAATGTCGCATTGCGCTTTTCGGCAACCTGCTGTGCTTCCGGCAGCAGTGTACCGAAATTGAGGATGGCGACTTTTTCGCCCGTGCGTAGTACCACCCCTTTCCCGATCGGCAATTCCTGCAACTGCTCAAGCGTGGCTCCAGTACCGGTACCGCGTGGGTAACGCACGGCGCAAGGGCCGTCTTGATAACGGTAGCCGGTAAACAACATCTGGCGACATTCGTTCTCATCGCTCGGTGCCATGATAATCAGATCGGGAATGCAACGCAGGAAGGACAAGTCAAACGCACCCTGATGCGTTTGGCCGTCCGCGCCCACAATACCGCCGCGATCGATAGCGAACAGTACCGGCAGATTCTGAATGGCGACGTCGTGAATCACCTGATCGTAGGCGCGTTGTAAAAAGGTGGAGTAGATCGCCACCACCGGTTTGTACCCTCCCAGGGATAAACCGGCGGCAAAGGTGACGGCGTGCTGCTCGGCAATGGCAACATCGAAATATTGTTGTGGGTAGTCACGAGAGAATCGCACCATGCCAGAACCTTCGCGCATCGCTGGCGTCACTGCCATCAGCTTGCTGTCTTTGGCGGCGATTTCACACAGCCAATCACCGAAAATGGCCGAGTAGCTGGGAAGGCTCGCCTTGCTTTTGGGCAAGGTACCGCCGGCCGGATCAAACTTGGGCACGGCATGCCAACTGATAGGATCTTGCTCTGCTGGAGCATAGCCACGACCTTTTTTGGTCATGATATGCAGCAACTGCGGACCCTTCAGGCTACGCATATTTTTCAGTGTTTGCGCTAGCCCGACCACATCATGACCGTCGACCGGGCCGATATAGTTAAAGCCAAGTTCTTCAAACAGCGTTCCGGGCACCACCATGCCTTTCAGATGTTCTTCCGTGCGTTTGACCAGCTCTTTGATCGGCGGGATGCCAGACAGCACTTTCTTACCGCCTTCGCGCAGGGTGGAGTAGAGTTTACCCGATAACAGTTGTGCCAAGTGATTGTTGAGCGCACCGACGTTTTCGGAAATGGACATCTCGTTGTCGTTCAACACCACCAGCAGATCGGAACGAATATCGCCCGCGTGGTTCATGGCTTCAAATGCCATTCCCGCGGTCAGTGCGCCGTCGCCGATAACGCACACGGTACGGCGTCCTTTGCCTTCTCGTTCGGCGGCAACCGCCATGCCCAGGCCGGCGCTGATCGACGTGGAGGAGTGACCGACGCTTAACACATCGTATTCACTCTCGCCGCGCCAGGGGAACGGGTGCAGGCCGCCTTTCTGGCGGATGGTGGAAATGCGATCGCGGCGACCGGTGATGATTTTGTGAGGATAGGCTTGATGGCCGACATCCCACACCAGATGGTCAAATGGCGTGTTGTAGACATAGTGCAGCGCTACGGTGAGTTCAACGGTGCCGAGCCCTGAAGCAAAGTGGCCGCTGGAGCGGCTAACGCTGTCCAGCAGATATTGACGAAGTTCATCGCACAGTTTAGGCAGGCTGTCACGCGGCAGCATGCGCAGTTCGTCAGGTGTTTCCACTAAAGCCAGTGTCGGGTACTTTGCAATATCAAAACTCATTTGCGACTCATTCTGAGGTGTAATCCCCGTTCTCTCTCAAGCTGCGAATGCAGTATCCATCCGGGCGTTGCCACCGTGCGACACGCTTGAAATTCACTGGGTGATGTTGAAATTATTTATCTCGCTCGACAATATAATTCGCTAATGCCCGTAGTACCGTAGTATCGAGCGGCGTTGCGCTGGCCGCTTGCAGTTCATCCAATGCTGCCAGTGATTCCTGATAGAGATCCCACGCCTTTGCCCGTGCACTGTCAAGCCCGAGCAAGCCGGGATAGGTGCTTTTGCCCAGTTGCTGGTCGGCACCTTGTCGCTTACCGGTGGTGGCGCTGTCACCAACCACATCAAGGATGTCATCCTGCACCTGAAAGGCCAGACCGATGGCATTGGCATAGCGATCAAGGTGTGGCAGTGCCGCCCGACCCGCAGTACCAGCGCTGAGCGCGCCCAGCCTGACGGCTGTGCGAATCAATGCGCCGGTTTTGTGGCGATGAATTTGCTCCAGTGCTGTGAGATCGACTTGCTTACCCTCTGCCGCCAAATCCAGCGCTTGCCCACCGCACATGCCTGCCACGCCGCTGGCGTACGCCAGTTCTGCAACCATTGATAGGCGATCGCGGTCGCTGACTTCCGGCATGGAGCCGTCAGCCAGAATGGAGAAGGCTAACGTTTGAAGCGCATCCCCGGCCAGAACCGCTGTGGCTTCGCCAAATTTAATGTGACAGGTCGGTTGACCACGGCGCAGGTCATCATCGTCCATGGCAGGCAAATCGTCATGAATCAGCGAATAAGCGTGGATAGATTCCACTGCGGCAGCCGGCGTATCCATGCTGCTCAGCGGAATGCCGAAAAGTTGCCCGGTGGTATAAACCAAAAAAGGCCGAAGGCGTTTGCCTCCCAGCAGCGCACCGTAGGCCATGGCGTCAACCAGCGGACTACCCTGAAACGGCAAGTCGGTGATAAAACGGTTCAATGCCTGATTAACGCGATCTGCATGGGCACGCAATTGCCCAGCGAATTCCGTCATAGTGGTTTACTGTTCGGGGTTGTCGTGCCCTGAGCGAAAGGGGACAGTGCGGCATCCGGTTCATCGCTTAGCAGGATTTGCACGCGTTGCTCTGCTCGTTGCAACTGCAGCTGTCCCTGACGCGCTAACTGAATGCCATTTTCAAAAGCGCTCAGCGCGGCTTCCAACGGCAAGTCGCCCGACTCGAGGCGGGTGACAATCTGTTCCAGCTGTTGTAACGCATCTTCAAAACTCAGCGCTGAGTCAGCGGTGTTCAGCGTTTCGCTGTTTGCCTCCGAGTGAGGCGACGTTTTTTTTGCAGGCATGACCTATTTTACATCCTGATCGCTAAGTTATGCTGTTCTTTTAGTGTCGTTAATCGTTAATGTTCGCTACTGATCCATCGCACAGATAAGCACATCCTTCCTGCGCGCAGCGTGCGAGAAGATGATATACTCCGCGCCTTGGATGCTATTGGTAAAATCACCCTGTGGAACGAGTTTACCGATAACGTGAATGTAGCACTCATGTTAACACTTACGCCCATTTGACCAAGTAACGACAGCCATCATGAAGTTTATCATTAAATTGTTCCCTGAAATCACCATCAAGAGTCAATCTGTGCGGTTGCGCTTTATTAAGATACTTACCGGTAACATTCGTAACGTGCTTAAGCAGTATGACGACCAACTGGCCGTCGTCCGTCATTGGGATCATATCGAAGTCCGCGCCAAAGAGGAAAGCCAACGCGAAGATATTCGCGATGCGTTAACCCGTATTCCCGGCATTCATCATATTCTGGACGTTGAAGACCACGCTTACACCGACGTGCACGACATTTTTGAACAAACGTTGGCGCTGTATCGTCCACAGCTAGAAGGAAAAAGCTTCTGTGTACGCGTGAAACGGCGCGGCAAGCACGACTTCTCATCGCAGGATGTAGAGCGTTATGTGGGCGGTGGACTTAATCAGCACATCGACAGTTCGCACGTTAACCTTACCACGCCGCAGGTCACGGTTCATCTGGAGATTGAACATGATCGTTTGCTGCTGATTAAAGGGCGTTATGAAGGCATCGGTGGTTTCCCTATCGGTACGCAAGAAGATGTACTGTCACTGATTTCCGGCGGGTTCGATTCTGGCGTGTCTAGCTATATGCTTATCCGTCGTGGCTGTCGCGTGCATTACTGCTTTTTCAATCTGGGCGGCGCAGCGCATGAAATTGGTGTTAAACAGGTCGCACACTATTTGTGGAAACGCTTTGGCAGCTCGCATCGCGTGCGCTTTGTCTCTATTGATTTTGAACCCATGGTGTGCGAGATCCTGGAAAAAGTGGATGACGGCCAGATGGGCGTCGTGCTTAAACGTATGATGGTGCGTGCCGCATCGCGCATTGCAGAGCGTTATGGCGTTCAGGCGTTGGTAACTGGCGAAGCGTTAGGTCAGGTTTCCAGTCAAACGTTGACCAACCTGCGTCTCATAGATAATGCCTCGGACACGCTGATTCTGCGCCCGCTGATTTCACACGATAAAGAACACATTATCAAGCTGGCACGCCATTTAGGCACGGAAGATTTTGCCAAAACCATGCCTGAGTATTGCGGGGTTATTTCTAAAAGCCCAACAGTAAAAGCGGTCAAATCCAAAATAGAAGAGGAAGAAGGTAAATTCGACTTTGAGATTCTGGACCGGGTGATTTTTGAAGCGCGCAATATAGATATCCGCAATATCGCCACCCAGACCTCGCAAGAGATAACGGAAGTTGAAACCGTGGCATCGCTTTCTGCTGACGATATTCTGCTGGATATTCGCTCGGTGGATGAGCAAGACGATCGTCCGCTTGCGCTCACCGGTGTTGAAATCAAATCGCTGCCGTTCTACAAGCTCAGCACGCAGTTTTGCGATCTTGATCAGGGTAAGACCTATCTGCTGTACTGTGAACGCGGTGTGATGAGCAGTTTGCAGGCGCTGTATCTGCGTGAGCAGGGGTTCACTAACGTGAAGGTCTATCGGCCTTAACCTCGCGCTCGTCATCCTCCGTTCGAGCGGAGGATGACGGGATCACGGAGGTTTTATGTGTACTAGCTCAGACCTGATCTGACAGTTACCGATTATTTATACAGGTGTCTGTCAGATTACATCTGGTTCAGATTCTTTTCTGCCCAGATCCGTTTTCCATCGAGTAAAGTGGCCATCGGCGTACGCCCGCAGCA
>NZ_JAHWCO010000737.1:0-2524 GCF_020054415.1 Candidatus Symbiopectobacterium sp.
GGTGGGTGAAGCCATGGCCATGGTCAAAGCGCTTAACCGGATCACGCTATTAGGAATGCCGAACAGTATTCGCATCACGTAACAATCGACCCGTATGGGGCGCAGTCGTTACAAGTTCTGATTTATTCAACAAAGCCAGTCTGGTGTCAAACATTTCGCGCGTGAAACCTTTTCGAGTGCGCTGGAACTGGGGCGTAAAACGTTGACGTCGGTGGGGATGCATCCTCATCAGGCTTATCGGGCACAGCAGCATTTTCTGCGCTTGGATATGCGCATGCTGCGTGAATTGATGCCGATACGTCAGGGGGATGCCGATGTGGCGCAGGTTTCGCGCGTCAAAGAAGCGCGGCGGGAGTTGGAAGACATTTTCCAACGCGAAATGCAGCACGAGCGCCGTCGTCTGGATGACTGGGATGAGTACGAATAGCATGTGTCGCATGCAGCGAGGAAGGCAAGATGCAACGTAAACGGTTTATCGCGGGTGCCGTGTGTCCTCAGTGTCAGGCGCAGGATACGCTGGCCGTAGGGCAGGAAGATCATGTAGATGTGGTCACCTGCGTCAAGTGTGGCTATCGTCAGAGCCAGTTAGATCCGCCTCCTGCTGCGCCAGAGCGGCAGGGCGAGCATATCATCGGCATTTTTCATCCTGATTGATTGGCGGGTCATTTTTTTATCCCATACGGTACATGGGGATTTTTTTCAGCTACAATTTGCGCCAGTTTTGATTTCCAACGGTAGGAGATGTCATGAAAGTTGCAAAAAATCTGGTGGTCAGCCTGGCCTACCAGGTACGTACAGAAGATGGTGTATTGGTTGATGAGTCTCCGGTGAGCGCGACGTTGGACTACCTGCACGGTCACGGTTCCCTGATTTCTGGCCTAGAAAAAGCGCTTGAAGGCCGCGAAGTGGGTGACAAGTTTGACGTTGCTGTCGGCTCTAACGACGCCTACGGCGAATACGATGAAAACCTGGTGCAGCGCGTACCGAAAGACGTCTTCATGGGCGTTGATGAGCTGCAAGTGGGCATGCGTTTCCTGGCTGATACCGATCAGGGTAAGGTACCGGTTGAAATCACTGAAGTGGAAGATGACCACGTAGTGGTTGACGGTAACCACATGCTGGCAGGTCAAAACCTGAAGTTCAACGTCGAAGTGGTTGCTATCCGTGAAGCCACGGAAGAAGAGATCGCACACGGTCACGTACACGGCGAGCACGATCACCATCATGAGCACGGTGAAGGTTGCTGTGGTGGTCATGGTCACGACCACGAACACGAACACGGTAAAGGCGGCTGCGGCGGTCATGGCGGCTGCGGTTGCCATTGATTTTCGGCGTATGCCCGTGAGGCGTGTCCTCACCGTTACAAACCCGGAGCGCTAGGCGCGGCCGGGTTTTTTTCGTTTTGCAACATGCGCCATTAGCACTGAACGTGTTGATTTTACCCATCTTTCATCGTGTTATTTTCGCATTACGCTTTCCTTCTTTTCTGCCCAACTAGGGATGTTCATCACATAACCTGTTAAAAGCCTCGGAGGACTTATTGACACTTATCGGTGCTTTGGCGAACAATCTGCAAACGTTACCGAGAACGTTATATTAATAAAATACACCCTAGAACATCCAGGAAAGAGAACCTCTACCATGATCAACATGAATATCGAGTTACGTTGCCTGAACCCTACACCCTTCACGCCCCTTCATCGTGATGCTGAACTGCCGCGCGTCGGCTAATGGCATGCAGAGCCGCTGTGCAAGCGTATCGCGGCTAACACACTATCCTTTTTGGAGAACAAACTATGTCAACGCATGACATGAGTGCCGGTGTGATCAATGCAAACGCCAGTGCTGTCGCCGCAAGCGGGACATCCAATGCCGAATTGGTCGCCCGTCTTGAACGGATGCCGATCACACGTCAACTGCTGACCATACGCGTGGTGGTCGGTCTTTCTACCTTTTTTGATGCTTATACCGTACTGGCTATCGCCTTCGCCATGCCACAGCTCGCCGCGGAATGGGGGTTGAGTGCAGCAGATATCGGCCTGATTATTGCTGTCAGCTATGTTGGGCAACTGTTTGGTGCCGTTTTCTTCGGTTCTCTGGCCGAGAAAATTGGACGATTGTGCGTGTTGAAGAGCACTATCATCCTGTTTGTGATCATGGATGCGGCCTGTCTGTTTGCCTAGAGTGGACTGTCGATGATGGTCTTTCGCTTTTTGCAAGGGGTTGGGATTGGCGCGGAAGTACCCGTAGCGAGTTCCTATTTCAATGAATTTGTTGGTGCCAAAAAGCGTGGGCGCTTCTTCCTGCTGTACGAGGTGATTTTCCCTATCGGTATGATGTTTGCAGGAATTGCGGGGTATTTTCTGGTCCCTGTTTATGGCTGGAAAGGGCTTTGTTGAATAAATCAGAACTTGTAACGACTGCGCCCCATACGGGTCGATTGTTACGTGATGCGAATACTGTTCGGCATTCCTAATAGCGTGATCCGGTTAAGCGCTTTGACCATGGCCATGGCTTCACCCAC
>NZ_JAHWCO010000582.1:0-1028 GCF_020054415.1 Candidatus Symbiopectobacterium sp.
CACTGCGTAACCGATTGCAACGGCTCAATCGCAAGACGCTCGGATATTCAAAATCATCCGAAATGCACGACAGGATCATCGGTACTTACATCGAACGCGAGTACTACGTTTGATGCTACATCAACTCATTGAATACACGACCCAAATACACCCACGCGCCAGAAGCACCTTTGCTAACGTTAGCGACATTAAAACCCCCGATGCGCTGGCTGCCGTCTTTGAGTTATCGCACTCTGCTCCTTATTTGCTGCGCGAGTTTGCCGCCGGTGAAACACCGATTCTGCCAAAACACATCTATGACGTGCCGGGCAGCGACCCACTGAAAAATGCCAATAACAATGCGCCAGTCGGCACCGGTCCGTATGTTTTCAGCGAATGGGTACGAGGCAGCCATATTGTCTATAAACGCAATCCCAACTACTGGGATAACCCAAAGCCCTATCTGGACCAGTTGATCGTCAAGTTCCAGCAGGATGCAGTGGTGCGCACGCTGGCGCTGGAAACCGGTGATGCCGACATCGCTTACCGAACGCCGGTTGCGCTGAGTGAAATTGCCCGATTAAAGAAAGAGGGCAAGCTGGGCTTTGAAACCAAAGGGAACAATTAATTACAGCGTTGCATCGCTGCAATTCAACCTGGATGACAAGATTTTCAAAGACCTGCGTGTGCGTCAGGAGTTTTCTCACGCCATTGACAGGGATGCACTGGTGCGCATTGCCTACTTTTGCCTGGCGACGCCGACAGCATCTCCCGTTGCCCCCGGTTTGAAAACCTTCCACGATCCGTCGCCGACCCCGTATCCCTTCGATCTGGCGGCCGCTAACCGACTGCTGGATGAAGCTGGATATCCGCGCGGCGCAAACGGTACACGCTTTAGCATCACGCTGGACTGGCTTTGTTGAATAAATCAGAACTTGTAACGACTGCGCCCCATACGGGTCGATTGTTACGTGATGCGAATACTGTTCGGCATTCCTAATAGCGTGATCCGGTTAAGCGCTTTGACCATGGCCATGGCTTCACCCACC
>NZ_JAHWCO010000313.1:0-1256 GCF_020054415.1 Candidatus Symbiopectobacterium sp.
AAATGATGTTATATCATCTCCTATCTCATTTTTTAAAAACTGAGTTGTTGTCAGTTGAGAGGCTTTGTTACTATTAGGCCCCCATACTATATTATTTTCAAAAACAGAATTAAACATACGATTATTATAAATGCAGAATTGCCGCTTATTCAGTGCACTAGCAAGGTGAACAACTGCAGTATCTACTGTAATAACAATGTCTGCACATTGAACAAGAGCGAATGAGCGCTCTGCATCCTCGAAAGGATTAATATCAATACGCTTCATCAAACGATTGTTTATTTTGTTACCCAAATTAAAAACAATAGTTCTATATCCTACCAACGTGTTTAAGTAAGTTAGTATTATATTAATTTGATTAGTAGATAAACTACGATTTTTTTGGGATGCAAATGGATTGAATATAATTATTTTTTCATTTTTCAGTTTTATTTTTTGAGAAAAAATATATGCATCATAAACATAATTTTCATTGAATGTGAGGTAAGGTTGGCACTTACTATCAATAGAAAATAATTTAATGATGCTTATCATTCTTGTTGTAATGTGCTCAGACTTATGCGTGATAATATTCGTGTCAAATATCGTATTTTTAGGTTGATTAAAACTGATTGCGTGTTTTGGTTTTATATATGATAGCGTTTTAAGTCTGTAATAAGAAAATGTATCAAAATCAGCAAGATCAATAACCAAATCAATGTTAAACTTTAATAAGTTTCTGGTTTTCTTAAAATCATTTTTTTTATATATAAAACAACCATCAATTTTGATCATGTCTATGAATAAAAATGATATCTTGGGAGGTATTATTACATAAACCTTAAAATAATTATCTCTAAGTGCTTTAATTATACCTGATGTTACAATAGCATCTCCAATAGCCTGAGAATGCATAAATATACATATGTTTTTGTAATAATTTTTAATAAACGTGCTTTTTTTTCGATAGAATAGCTTAAGATAATAAAATTTTAGTTTTTTCTTCAATTCTTTTGTTTTGATGTTTCTTTGTCTATTTAATTTTCTTAATTCCAAATAAAAATTCATTTTTCAAACATTTCTCCAATAAATGGCTTTGTTGAATAATAGGTAATCATGCTGTTTTTCCATGCCAGTTTTGGCTTTGTTGAATAAATCAGAACTTGTAACGACTGCGCCCCATACGGGTCGATTGTTACGTGATGCGAATACTGTTCGGCATTCCTAATAGCGTGATCCGGTTAAGCGCTTTGACCATGGCCATGGCTTCACCCACC
>NZ_JAHWCO010000677.1:0-3445 GCF_020054415.1 Candidatus Symbiopectobacterium sp.
ACACTGCGTAACCGATTGTAACGGCTCAATCGCAATACGCTCGGATATTCAAAATCATCCGAAATGCACGATAGGATCATCGGTACTTACATCGAACGCGAGTACTACGTTTGATGCTACATCAACTCATTGAATACACGACCCGAATATTCGGCTAGATACGACAAAATACAGAGGAATCTTAATGCCCCATACGCAACTAGAGCAACGTATTGAAATGCTTGAAAGCAAGCTGGCTTTTCAGGAGCTCACCATTGATGAGTTGAATCAGACGGTCGTCCAACATGAATTGGAAATGGTGAAAATCCGTGAGCACCTACGCCTGTTAGTGGAAAAATTGAAAGCGACGTCCCCTTCTCTTCTCGCCTCGCAGTCCGAAGAGACGCCACCGCCACACTATTAACCAATAACGCTGCCGCATCCGTGCCTCTACGGTTGCGCCAGATCACATTTATCACATCCGCCCAGGCGTTACACACGGTTTTCTGCACGCGAGAAAAACAAATAACAAATTGATTTAAAACATATAAACCAAAAAAACCTGCCGTTAAACAAAAATCCTTACAGCAAATCGCTCTTGACAGTCCCTTCAGAAAAACCAAAAATGCAAACGTTCACGAGATCGTTATTAATTGTTCTTTCATTTTTCCGATGGCACTAAAAAGAGAACATCATGACCAAAATTAATATCTAGTTACGTGGCCTGAACCCTGCCCCTGTCACACCGTTCAACCGCGATGCTTCCGTGGATTATGCCGCGTGTAAAAAACTGGGTGCCTGGCTTGCCAGCATCGATGGCGTAAAAAGTCTGACCGTATTGGGCCACGCTGGGGAAGGCACCTTTATGTCTCAGAGCGAGCAAATGAAAGTGATTGAAGCTTTTGCGGAATAGGTGAACGGCGCCACTCCAATCATTGCGGGTATCACACTCGAAGGCACCGAAGTGGCAGCTGAAGAAGCCAAGCGCGCCGTCAGCGCAGGGGCCTCTGCGGGCCTGCTGTATCCTTCTCACGGCTGGCTGCGTTTCGGCTATCAGAAAGGGGCACCACAGAATAAATACCGCCAGGTATATGAAGAAAGTGGCCTGCAGCTGATCCTGTTCCAGTATCCCGATGCCACTAAGTGCACCTATAGCCTGGAAACGTTGCTGGAAATTTCGGCTCAACCCGGTGTGTTTGCCATGAAGAACGGCGTGCGCAATATGTGTCTCTGGGACACTGAGATACCGGTAATCCGCCGTGAGCGCCCAGACCTGCAAATCCTAAGCTGTCATGACGAATATCTGCTCTCAACGGCCTTTTATGTAGACGGTTTTCTGGTGGGCTATGGCAACATTGCACCAGAACTGCTGGTAGAGATGATCAAAGCAGGCAAGGCGAAGGATTACAAAAAAGCCCGTGAGATCCATGACCGCCTGCTGCCTGTGACCAAAAGCGTGTATCACCGTGGTTCGCACATGGAAGGTACCGTGGCACTGAAGCATGCGCTGGTGGCGCGCGGCATTCTGGACCACGCCACAGTGCGTTCTCCGCTGCTGCCATTGGAACTCGGCGCAGAAGAGGAAATCAAATCCGCAATTCGCGCTGCTGAACTGTCATTCGTTGGCTAATGCCCGTACTCCGACGCTGACATCACGGATAGCCTGCCTTCATACCGTGAACGGCGGGCGTATTGTCGATCCAAACGGCATCCAACTTCCCGCGCTTGTTAGCGCAATCAAGCGTATATGTTGCGCATTATTGTATGCTTTTGCATAGTAATCCCTGATTATCCTGCCGTGGCGCAGATTTAAAATTCCGAGGTGTAGCCAAAGCCTGGGAACCATTACATAATAAATTCGTAAACGTAGCGCGGATGTCATTGGCAACACACTGTGCCTTTTTTAAAAAAATAAAAATCAAGGGATTACATGGACCCTAATACCTTTCCGCACAACGGTTCAAGCCGTAAGTTGGGAAGCAAACCCGTCACCTTACAGGATGTCGCCACGGCAGCCGGGGTGAGCGTTTCCACCGTTTCCCGCGTTCTGGATGAACGGTTACCTCCGTCACGCAGCAAAGCGGCCGAACGTGTACGTCAGGTTGCACAGGAGTTGGGTTACCGACGCGACATCATGGCCTCCAGCCTGCGCCGTGGCGGCACGGGAACCATCGGCGTACTGGTGCCGCGTCTGAGCGATATGGTGATGGCGTTATTGTATGAGGCCATTTGCCGCGCAGCAGAGCGCTACGGTTATTTCGCGATTGTTGCGACCTGCGGTGACGATCTGGTGCAAGAAAAACAGGCAGCAGCCTCCCTGCTCGATCGGCGCGTCGATGGGCTGATTCTGGCCACTAGCCGACTGGATGACCATTTTCCGGCGGAATTGCGTCAGCAAAATGTTGCCCACGTATTGGCGCTGCGTACCGACGGTGTCAGCCGCTCTGCCATTGGTGATGACGAACAGGGAGGCTATCTGGCAACCCGGCATCTGATCGATCTGGGCCACCGTGATATCGGTATGGTTGCTGGTCCCAGCTTTTCTTCCGGTGCAACTTATCGCCGGGAAGGATTCCATCGTGCAATGCGCGAAGCCGGGCTCACCCCTAATCCCGCCTGGATTAGGGAATCCGGTTTCAGCATTGAGTCAGGAGAAAGTGAAGGGATGGCGCTGCTGAGCGGAGCACACAGGCCCACAGCCATTTTCGCCATCAACGATGATTTGGCCTTCGGCGTTATGGCGGCAGCCCATCGATTGGGACTGGCAATAGGTCAGGATTTATCACTAGTAGGCTATAACGATATTCCACTGTCCGCCCGTTTGCCGGTTCCGCTCTCTTCGGTGCATATTCCGTTCGACCACGTTGCTTCGATTGCTGTTGAATTGCTGCTGGCTGGCACCGAGCCCGTCGATACCATTCGGCGCGTGATGCCAAGTCTTATTCCACGCAGTTCCAGTGCACCGCTCAGGTAATCGCTCATACACTCGCGGGCCAATGCAGCCCGCTAATGCGTGCGTTTCAAATTGCGTTACACACAATCGCCGGTCGTGTATTCAATATGTTGATTGCAGTGTGAAATGTCCGGTTTTGGATGTGGAATACAGTGGCTAAAGTTGATGTAAGATGCCCGTTTTGTGAACAGACATCTCCTGTGAAAAAACACGGTTATGGCAAAAGTGTCCATCAGCGTTACCGTCGTCAGTCATGCAAACACGGATGGCTACATGGCTTACAACGACGAACTTCCAAAAGTAAAACACATTGTTAGCAAGCTGCATACACAGCGTATTGAGGGCTTTTTTGAATAAATAGATTTTATGCTGGCAGCCCAGTGAAACGACGGATCCTCGCAACGTAAAATAATGCAGTTAGGCCTCATGAGAAAAGTGTACACCTGAGATGACAAGCATTTTCAACCAAAACTGGCATGGAAAAACAGCATGATTACCTATTATTCAACAAAG
>NZ_JAHWCO010000495.1:0-9409 GCF_020054415.1 Candidatus Symbiopectobacterium sp.
GGCAGCTTCAACGCTGATCTTTTTCAGCAGGCGATCAAACTGGTTGAGATCGTCATGGGCTTTGAGATTTTTGGCCAGCTCGTTAGCCAGAGCCTGTAACTGTTTTTCGTCCATAAAGTAACCTGCTTTTGATGTTGGATTGAACATATCAAAATCAGGCAATTACACAATCTCGTGTACAGGCTCGGAAATTCCGGGCCAGGCCGCAATTTCCCTTGCAGTGATACTACTATTTGCTATGACGAGCTTTCAGTCGGCCGATAATGGTTGCCAGATCCAGTTCCTGATCCTGCAACAACACCAGCAGGTGATACATCAAATCGGCGGCTTCATTAGTCAACTCTTCGGTATCGTGTACGGTGGCGGCCAGTGCGGTCTCCAGCCCTTCTTCGCCGACTTTCTGCGCAATGCGTTTGGTGCCACTGGCATACAGTTTTGCGGTATAAGAGCTAGCCGGGTCTGCCTGTTTACGGCTCGCTAACAATTGCTCGAGCTGATGCAAGAATAACCACTCGTGCTGTGTCGGGGCAAAACAGCTGTTGGTGCCTTGGTGGCAGGTTGGGCCGATGGGGTTCGCTAGTACCAACAGGCTGTCATTATCACAGTCTGGTGTAATGCTCACTACGTTAAGGAAGTGGCCGGAGGATTCTCCCTTGGTCCACAGCCGCTGCTTAGTGCGGGAATAAAAGGTGACCTTGCCGCTCTGTTCAGTCGTTTCCAACGCTGCCTGATTCATGTACCCCAGCATCAACACTTCACCGGATACCGCATGTTGCACAATGGCGGGGATCATCCCGTCGATTTTTTCACAATCAAGTTGGGCCTTATGTTGTTGGCTTAACACGCTCTAATCTCCACACCTTGTTGCTTAAGGTATTGCTTTAATTCGCCAATATTGATGATTTGCTTATGGAATACTGACGCGGCCAGCTCACCATCCACCTGAGCATGCTCAAAGGCGTGTAAAAAGTGCTCAGGTGTACCGGCCCCGCCAGAGGCGATCAATGGAACATGACAGCGTTCACGCACCAATTTCAGCTGTTCCAGATCGTAACCATTACGTACGCCATCCTGATTCATCATGTTCAGCACAATTTCACCGGCACCACGTTGTTGCACTTCCTGCACCCAATCCAGCGTTTCCCACTGGGTAACACGGGTGCGGCTTTCATCACCGGTATACTGATTCACATGATAACGCCCAGTAACGCTGTTATACCAGGTATCGATACCGACCACGATGCACTGCACACCATAACGATCGGCAAGGCGAGTGATCAAGGTAGGATCGGCCAGCGCTGGGGAGTTGATTGAAATTTTATCAGCTCCGAACGAGAGGATTTGCCCGGCATCTTCGACACTTTTAATGCCACCGGCAACGCAGAAGGGGATATCAATCACTTCTGTCACGCGGGATACCCAGCTTTTGTCGACCACACGTCCGTCAGACGATGCGGTGATATCGTAAAAGACCAGTTCGTCTGCGCCTTCCTGAGCATAACGCTGTGCTAGCGGAACGATATCGCCGATGATTTCATGGTTGCGGAATTGCACCCCTTTTACCACCTGACCGTCACGCACATCGAGACAGGGAATTATCCGTTTTGCCAGCATGCGATAGCCTCCGTTACATTGAATTTGCCTTCGAGCAGCGCTCGTCCGACGATCACGCCTTTCACACCGCTGCCACGCAGATTGGCGATATCCTGCAACCCGCCAATGCCGCCAGAAGCCTGGAACGCAATCTGTGGATAGCGTTGGCATACCGCGCGATAGAGTTCTACGTTGGAACCGCTCAGCGTGCCGTCACGGGAAATGTCGGTACACAGCACGTGTTTCAGACCAAATGGCTGATATTGCTCGATGACTTGCTCCAGCGTGACACAGGAATTTTCCTGCCAGCCACTGATTGCAACCTGCTTGACTCCTGCATTATCAATGCGCACATCCAGCGCAAGTACCAACGCATCAGCACCATAACGGGTAAACCACGCCTGTACCAACTCTGGCTGTTTAACGGCGGTAGAGCAAATCACGACGCGGGTCGCTCCGGCTTCTAGCAATGCAACGACATCTTGCTCGGTACGGATACCGCCACCCACCTGTACTGGCACACTCACGCCAGCTAACAGGGTTTTCAGTAACGGAATCTGGCGTGCCGCGGGATCTTTTGCGCCGGTCAAATCCACCAGATGTAACACTTCAGCGCCCTGTTGCTGACAGGCTTGTAAACGGGGGAGGGGATCACTGCCATACTGGCGTTGCTGACCATAGTCACCCTGATGAAGACGAACCACCTGTCCGTCGATAAGATCGAGTGCGGGGATAATCACGCTGATTACATCTCCAGAAAGTTTTTCAGCAACTGAGCGCCGGCGGCCCCAGAGCGTTCTGGGTGAAATTGCACGCCGTAGAAGTTGTCCTTCTGCACTGCGGCGGTGAAGGCTTCACCATACTCTGCTTGTGCGATGGTGTTGGCACATACCGGCATGGCATAGCCGTGCACAAAGTAGAAGTAGGCACCCTCATCAATGCGTTGGAACAGACGGTGTCCTGCCTGCGGTGTGACCTGATTCCAGCCCATGTGTGGTAGCGGCAGGCCGCGACCCTGCATTTTTTTTACCGCGGCGGGAATGATATTCAACGTATCAATCCCACCATTTTCATCGCTGGCAGAGCCAAGCAGTTGCATGCCGAGACAGATACCGAGCACTGGTTGGGTGCAGGCCTTGATCAGCGGAATCAAGTCACGGGCGGTAAGTTGGTCCATGGCGGCCTGTGCGGTGCCGACACCGGGTAGAAATAGTTTGTCGGCGCGTAGCACCACCTCAGGATCGCGGCTCACCACCGGGTCATAGCCCAGTCGACGCACCGCATAGGTGACGGAGGCGAGGTTGGCGCAACCCGTGTCGAGAATCACCACGTTCATCACAGCACCCCTTTTGAACTGGGCAAGGTATCACCCTCCACACGAATGGCTTGGCGCAGCGTGCGGCCAAACACTTTGAACAGGCTTTCTACGCGATGGTGATCGTTACGGCCTTTGGTTCTCAAATGCAGCGTGCATCCCATGGCATAGGAGAGCGAGCGGAAGAAATGCTCGACCATTTCCGTGCTTAAATCGCCTACGCGCTGGTAGTTGAATTCGGCTTTATATTCCAAATGTGGACGTCCGGAAATATCCAGCGCGCAGCGTGCCAGACACTCATCCATCGGCAGCACAAAGCCAAAACGACCGATGCCACGCTTGTCGCCCAGCGCTTTGTTAAGTGCTTCGCCCAAAGCGAGACCAGTGTCTTCCACCGTGTGGTGATCGTCGATGTAAAGATCGCCTTTCACATCGATGTTCATACGGAACCCACCGTGGGTGGCAATCTGGTCGATCATGTGGTCGAAGAAACCGACGCAGGTGTGGATCTTGCTGCAACCTTCCTGATCCAGCCACACTTCGACATTAATGGCGGTTTCCCGCGTCACGCGATTCACCAGTGCATGGCGGTTGCGCTGGGTGAGCTTGTCGGTGATGGTCTGCCAGTCAAGTCCATCACGCTGATAGCGTAATCCGGTGATCCCCATGTTTTGTGCCAACTGCACGTCCGTTTCGCGATCGCCAATCACGTAACTGTTGGCGCTGTCCATCGGGTTCTGTTGCAAAAAGGCATCCACCAGCGCGGTCTTAGGTTTGCGACACGCACAGTTATCAGCAGGAAGATGCGGACAAATCAGCACCTCTTCGAATTCAATACACTGCGAGGTAAGAATCTGCATCATCAACTGGTGCGGCGGATCGAACGTTTCTTTCGGGAAACTGGGTGTGCCAAGCCCGTCTTGATTGGTGATCATCACCAGCTTGAAACCGGCTTTCTGCAAGCTCAGCAGGCAAGGGATGACGGCAGGCTCCAGCGCCAGTTTATCTAAATGGTCAACCTGGAAGTCTTGCGGCGGCTCGGCAATCAGCGTACCGTCGCGGTCAATAAAAAGAAATTTCTGTCCCATGTCTGCTCCTGAAGATTACTCGTTAGTGCCAGATAAGGTGCGCAGTGCGGCAATCACCTGCTGGCATTCGCCACGGCTGCCGATAGTTATGCGCAGGCATCCGAAAAGGCCGGGCTGTTTGTTCTGATCGCGTAAAATAATGCCCTGATCCCACAGTGTTTTGAAGACATTACTGGCGGCAGCGAAACGTACCAATATGTAGTTGCTGGCGCTGTCGAACACCTGTTCCACACAAGGTAACGGTGCCAGCGCGGCCATCAACCAGGCGCGGTTTTCAGCAATCTCTGCGACGCGTTCACGCATCGTACCGATCACTGCCTCATCCAGCGCTTGCGCGGCGATATCCGCCACTGGCGTTGAAAGCGGGTAAGGTGCGATGACCTTCAGCAACAGCGCGATCACGGGCTCATTCGCCAGAGTAAAACCGCAACGCAACCCTGCCAGCGCAAACGCTTTGGAAAGGGTACGCAGCACCACAAGATGCGGATAGTCTGCCAGCCAGCCTGCAACCGTGGAGCCAGGGTTGAATTCGATATAGGCTTCATCCACCACCACCAACGCTTTGCCCACAGCCAATGCCAACAGCTCGCGCAGATCGTCTGCGTCAAGGACATTGCCGGTTGGATTGTTGGGGCTACACACGTAAATCAGTTTTACGTTATTGAGATTGTCTGCAATAGCGGGCAAGTAGAGCTGCCAATTTGATTTGCTGGGCACCGTACGGCGTTCAACGCCCAGGGTTTCCGCACTGACGCCATACATGCCGTAGGTGGGGGGGCAATAAAGCACGGCATCTTGACCAGGTTCGCAAAAAGCACGGATTAGCAGTTCGATCCCTTCGTCAGCGCCGCGACTGACCAGTACCTGTTCAGGCTTCACGCCTGCGTAGGCAGCATAGCGCTCAATGACAACAGGTGGCTGGCATTCAGGATAACGGTTCAACGTCTGTGCTGTGAGCTGGAATTCCTGTGCCTGGAAATATTCGTTGGCATTGAGCCACACATCACCTTTGCCGCCCAAGCGGCGTGCCGACTGATACGTCGTAAGCGTGCGTACATTAGCACGTGCCAGTTGTTCAATGCTCATTGGGACTCCTTCTCTTTCAGGGCAGCGACGCGCAGTGTGACGGCATTCTTGTGGGCGACCAGTTGTTCCGCCTGAGCCAATACCTCAATAGTAGGGGCCAGACGCAGAAAACCTTGCGGTGTTACCTGTTGAACGGTCATCCGTTTCTGGAAATCCGCCAGCCCAAGACTGGAGTAGGTGGCGGTATAGCCATAGGTCGGCAGTACGTGGTTGGTGCCAGAGGCGTAATCCCCTGCGGATTCCGGTGACCAGTCACCAAGGAACACAGAGCCTGCGCTAGTGATGTGTGCAACCAGCGCTTCGGGGTCGCGGGTTTGAATGATCAAGTGCTCAGGGCCGTACTGATTGCTGATGTCAACGCACTGTGCTAAATCGCGCGCCACAATGGCGCGGCTGCTGTCCAGCGCCTGACGTGCGATCTCTGCACGCGGTAGCTGGGCTAACTGCTGTTGCACTGCCTGCGCGACGGCGCGGGCCAATGCGGCATCCGGCGTGACCAGAATCACTTGGGAGTCCGGGCCGTGCTCTGCCTGCGATAACAGATCGGAAGCCACAAACGCTGGGGTGGCGCCGCTGTCGGCGATCACCAACACTTCGGAAGGCCCGGCAGGCATATCAATGGCTGCGCCATCCAGACGCTGGCTCACCTGGCGTTTGGCTTCGGTCACATAAGCATTGCCAGGGCCAAAAATCTTGGCAACGCGGGGAACGCTCTCGGTGCCAAACGCCATCGCAGCGATGGCCTGTGCCCCACCCAATTGGAATATTTCCTGTACACCGCACAGTTGGGCGGCATACAGAATTTCATCGGCAATCGGCGGTGGCGAACAGAGAATCACACGGCGGCATCCGGCAATGTGCGCAGGGGTTGCCAGCATCAGCACCGTGGAGAACAGCGGTGCGGAGCCGCCGGGAATATACAGGCCGACGCTGTCAATAGGGCGTGTTACTTGTTGGCAGCGTACGCCCGGTTGGGTTTCCACATCGACGGGCGGTAAACGCTGCGCGTTGTGGAAGGTCTCAATATTACTGACGGCGATTGCCATTGCCTGTTTGATGTCCGTGCCCAGTCGCGCGGCAGCGGCAGAAATTTGCTCAGGCGTAATGCGAACGCTCTCCACGTCAACCTTGTCAAACTGGGCGCTCAACGCAAGCAGTGCGCTGTCGCCTTCGGTTTTTACCCGATAGAGAATCTCGTTCACGCTGCGAGTGATGCGAGCGGAGGCAGAAATGGCACGGCGTGTCAGCAACTGCTGGCGCTCTTGTTCAGTGCACTGTTCCCACTCAATAAGCGTATCGAAATTGCGGCTGGTCATGGCGGTTACTCCATCATCTTCTCGATAGGCAGCACCAGAATGGAACTGGCACCTAGCGTCTTGAGACGTTCCATCGTTTCCCAGAACAGGGTTTCGCTACTGACCATGTGCATGGCAACGCGACTTTGTTCGCTCGCCAGCGGCAGGATAGTCGGACGTTCAGCGCCAGGCAGCAGGGCAATAACTTCATCAAGACGCTCACTCGGGGCGTGCAGCATGATGTATTTCGATTCGCGCGCCTGAATGACGCCTTGCATACGGGTCAGCAGTTTATCGATCAACTGCTGTTTCTCGGCGTGCATCTCGCAGTCACGTTGAATCAGGCAGGCTTTGGAGCGGTAGATAACGTCGACTTCGCGCAGACCGTTTGCTTCCAGCGTGGCACCGGTAGACACCAGATCGCAAATGGCATCGGACAACCCGGCGCGCGGCGCCACTTCCACTGAACCGTTTAACAGGCAGGATTTAAAATTGATCCCTTGTTTGTCGAAGTATTTTTTCAGAAGGTGTGGGTAAGAGGTGGCGATACGTTTGTTATCAAGGCACTGTGGGCCAGTGTAGTCTTCATCCAGCGGCATGGCCAGTGACAGGCGGCAAGCGCCAAAATCGAGGCGACGCAGCATAAAATAACGCGGGTCTTCCCCCTGCGACCGGCGGTTGAGCAACTCTTCTTCCAGCACGTTTTCACCGATGATGCCAAGATCGACCACACCGTCCATTACCAGACCAGGGATATCGTCATCACGCACACGCAGGATATCGATAGGCATATTTTCTGCAAACGCGATTAAACGCTGCTGCTGTAAATTAATTTTAATACCGCAGCGCGCCAGCAATTCCCGGGAATCATCGCTCAGTCTGCCTGATTTTTGCATTGCAATGCGTAAACGTGTTTTATCCAGCATGGAAACCTCTTTTACCTGTCAAAATGGATGCGCTGCTAACCACCAATTTTTGTTCATCATTGGGCCATAAAAAAACCCTCGGAAGATGATCTTCCGAGGGCTCTCTTTAGGTTCTGCGCCACTGGAAGATCCGAACGTCTTCCAGCACCAACTGCCTGAAAGACTAATCAGGATGATGGTGATTTGACAGAACGCGTAACATAAAAAATCCTCTTAAATAAACAGCACTAATTGCATTGCCAATAAAGCTAAATCATCTCACTGTCGTTGTGCAACATTTTTTTGTTACGCGCAGCGTCGCGCCATTTATTTACGGAAAAGCACAAGCGAATTTTGTAACTGCAATGATAAATAGTCACATTATCGTCGGCGGTTAACGGATTAAATAGGATAATCTGCCAGTGAATGGTGCGGGTTAGAACGATGCTAGGGTTTTACGCAACGCTGCATTTTTCCTAGTCGCGCCGTGGGAAGAGTAAGCGAAAAGTTGTCTTGTAGGATACGAGGCGGCAATTCGAGAGTAGAATAGAAGGTAACCTCAGACAGCCGGGAGTGATGTCGATGAAAAAGGTGTCAATCGTAGGATTAGGGTGGCTAGGCATGCCGTTAGCATTAGCGCTCAATGCGCGTGGCTACCGGGTAACGGGGACGAAAACCACGGCTGACGGTGTGGAAGCGGCGCGCATGAGTGGGATTGCCTGCTATGCGTTGCACTTAACGCCTGATTTGGTGTGTGATACCGACGATCTCGACAGCGTATTGAATGTCGATGCTTTAGTGATCACGCTCCCCGCCAGTCGCACGGCGCAGGGGGGAGAGAACTATCTGCTGGCCGTTCAACAATTGGTGAACAGTGCGTTGGCGCACGGCGTTCCGCGCATCCTGTTTAACAGTTCGAATTCGGTGTATGGAAAAGGTGCAGGGACGATGCGTGAGTCCTCTGCGTTGCATCCGGAAACGGCAGCGGGATATGTTCTGGTACAGTTAGAACAATGGTTGCACGCCTTGCCCAATACCTCAGTGGATATTCTACGACTGGCTGGACTGGTGGGACCCAATCGACACCCCGGACGCTTTTTATCGGGGAAAACCAATCTTCCCGATGGGGATGTCGGCGTTAACCTGGTGCATCGCGATGACGTGATTGCTGCGATTGAGCTCTTGTTACAACTGCCTGCGGGGGGCCATCGCTATAATCTCTGCGCGCCACAGCATCCCAGCAAGCGTGCGTTTTACATTGAACAGGCGCATCGTCTCGGCGTTGTACCTCCGCAATTTAACGCCGAGAGTGAGCAAGGCGGGCGGATCATTGACGGGCAGCGTATCTGCCGTGAACTGGGGTTTGAGTACCAATACCCCGATCCCATGACCATGCCCTGGTAAGTGATTCCATCATGTCTTTGTTGACTGCCGCGGTGTTTACCCGCGGCAGTCAAGTCAGCGTCAGAAGTGGGTCCAATCCTGCGCATTGCCTGCAACCGGCGCTTTTGCTGGCAGAGCATGGGTTGAAGGACGCGCCAGCCGCGACGGTGGCGCCGTTTGCGTATCGCCAAGCCGGAAGGTTGCCATCAGTTGCGTCAACACAATAGCTTGTTCTTCCAACGTGTTAGCACTTGAGGACGACGCGCTAACCAGCGTGGCATTTTGCTGCGTGGTGCTGTCCAGTTCCGTAATGGCGCGTGAGATCTGTACAATGCAGCGGCTCTGCTCTTCCGAGGCTGACGAAATCTCTTCCATAATATCGTTTACCCGAGCGACCGAATTGACGATGCTCTCCATGGATTGTCCGGCCTCCGCCACCAACTTACTGCCCACGCCGGTGCGCTCCACGGATTCATTGATTAACGCGGCAATGTCCTTGGCGGCCTAGGAGCTCCGTTGCGAAAGTGCTCGCACTTCACCCGCCACTACGGCAAAGCAGCGTCCTTGCTCACCAGCGCGGCTTTGTTGAATAATAGGTAATCATGCTGTTTCTCCATGCCAGTTTTGGTTGAAAATGCTTGTCATCTCAGGTGTACACTTTTCTCATGAGGCCTAACTGCATGATTTTACGTTGCGAGGATCCGTCGTTTCGCTGGGCTGCCAGCATAAAATCTATTTATTCAA
>NZ_JAHWCO010000486.1:0-2623 GCF_020054415.1 Candidatus Symbiopectobacterium sp.
GCTGCTTGAGGGCCTTGTTATAAGAGGGCCAGTTGGTGATTTTAAAATTTTGTTTTGCCATGGAGACCTGATTTTGAAACAACTGTGGTGATCTGCTCCGATGATTACCCAAAAGTTCTATTTATTCAACAAAGCCCATTTTCAACCAAAACTGGCATGGAAAAACAGCATGATTACCTATTATTCAACAAAGCCCCAAAACAGGTGTGTCATAACAGCATTATTCCCTATTATTCAACAAAGCCCATGATTACCTATTATTCAACAAAGCCCAAAAAAAATTAATAGCCAGTGCCATAGTCATTCCTTAACAAAAAAGCTAAAATATTTTCAGCGATAACTCTAAAATAGCCAATACCGATGCTGCAAACCCTTTACACCATCTTGCTTTACCTCATTCAACCATTAATCTGGCTCCGTCTGTGGCTAAGAGGACGCAAAGCGCCTGCCTACCGTCGCCGCTGGAGTGAACGTTATGGATTCTGTGCGGAGAAAGTCAAACCCAACGGTATCATGCTGCATTCTGTCTCTGTTGGCGAAACATTGGCAGCCATTCCCTTGGTAAGAGCGCTTCGCCACCGTTACCCTTCTTTGCCGATTACTGTAACCACCATGACGCCGACCGGTTCAGAGCGAGTACGGTCTGCCTTCGGCAATGATGTCTACCACGTTTATCTCCCCTACGATCTTCCTTGTGCCCTTAAGCGCTTCTTTGATCAGGTGAACACAAAACTGGTGATCATCATGGAGACCGAACTGTGGCCAAACCTTATCACTGAACTTCACCGCCGTAATATTCCGTTGGTTATTGCCAACGCACGGCTTTCTGAACGCTCAGCGGCAGGCTATAAAAAAATTGGCTCCCTAACTCGTAGCATTCTGCGCCGCACCACCTTGATCGCCGCTCAAAATCAAGAAGATGGTGAGCGCTTTATCGATCTCGGTTTACAGCGCTCACACTTAGCAGTCACTGGCAGTCTGAAATTCGATATTTCTGTCACACCGGAATTAGCTGCGAGAGCCGTAGCACTACGGCGTCAGTGGGCATCTCGACGCCCGGTGTGGATTGCAACCAGCACTCATGAAGGTGAAGAAGCGATTATTTTGGCCGCGCACCGTGAATTGCTGAACCGGTTTCCCGATTTGCTGTTGATTCTGGTACCTCGCCACCCTGAGCGTTTCCCTACAACTCAGGCACTTACCCAGAGCCTGGGTTTTAGTTACACCCTGCGCAGCAGTGGCGAAGTTCCGGCGACTGATACCCAAGTGGTGATTGGCGATACCATGGGCGAACTGATGATACTGTATGGCATCGCCGACATCGCTTTTGTCGGTGGAAGCCTAGTGGAACGGGGAGGACATAATCCTTTGGAACCTGCGGCACATGCCATCCCGGTATTGATGGGTCCGCACACCTTTAACTTCAAAGATATTTGCCTTAAATTGTCAGAAGCAGGTGGTTTAATCACCGTTAAAGATGCTGACAGTATTGTCGAAGAAGTGAACAGCCTGCTGACGGATGAAGATTACCGGCTCTATTATGGGCGACACGCGGTAGAGGTGCTGCACCAGAATCAGGGAGCGCTTCAGCGCTTGCTCACACTGCTGGAGCCCTATCTTCCACCACGTGCAAACTCGTCTATCTGACCCTCTGGTGTTAAGGATTACCATGGCGACCAAAGCAATCTACCCAGGTACCTTCGATCCCTTAACCAATGGGCATCTGGATCTGCTCACCCGCGCTTCACGTCTGTTCGATCATCTCGTGTTAGCCATTGCCGCCAGTCCCAGTAAAAATACGATGTTCAGTTTGGACGAGCGTGTCGCATTAGCACGGCAGGCAACGCAACATTTGACCAATGTTGAGGTGGTGGGATTTTCCGATCTTATGGTGCATTTCGCCCAACAGCAGCAAGCGAATGTGTTAATTCGCGGGCTGCGGGCTGTATCCGACTTTGAATATGAGCTTCAGTTGGCAAAAATGAATACTCACTTAATGCCAACCCTGGAGAGCGTGTTCCTGATGCCATCGGAAGAATGGTCATTTATCTCTTCCTCTTTGGTCAAAGAGGTCGCCCGACACGGTGGAGATGTCTCACACTTTCTTCCCGATGCGATTGGCTCGGCGCTTAAGCAAGAACTGGCGCAGGGTAAGTAAGATATAACCCGGCGGGTAGATAGGCCTCCTCCGCCGGAAAATCGCGATGCGATTAACTCGCCAATGTACCGCATAGATAGCGGAACCACCACAGTGGACGCCACCATGTATTTAGCGGGGGCAAGGTCGCTGGCATTATGTTGTTACGGTATTTAATTTCCCAGGTAAAGTTGAGGAAAATACGGCTCTTCCCATACTCATAACCGAACAAGCTGCACTCTTGCTTCTTGCGCTTATCAATCGGCGTATTGGCGGAAAGGTCGCGCTGTAACGTATGGTAACTCTCTTCCCGGTCCACTTCCCGTTCAAAACAGCGGATGCTCTTCGGGGCTTTGTTGAATAAATCAGAACTTGTAACGACTGCGCCCCATACTGGTCGATTGTTACGTGATGCGAATACTGTTCGGCATTCCTAATAGCGTGATCCGGTTAAGCGCTTTGACCATGGCCATGGCTTCACCCACC
>NZ_JAHWCO010000448.1:0-1160 GCF_020054415.1 Candidatus Symbiopectobacterium sp.
ACCTGGAAAGCCTGCAGGTAGATCTGGACAACTGGTTGTGGCATTACAATAATGAGCGAACTCATCAGGGAAAAATGTGCTGCGGGCGTACGCCGATAGCCACTTTACTCGATGGAAAACGGATCTGGGCAGAAAAGAATCCGAACCAGATGTAATCTGACAGACACCTGTATAAATAATCGGTAACTGTCAGATAAGGTCTGAGCTAGTACATATCAGGAATGCCGAACAGTATTCGCATCACGTAACAATCGACCCGTGTGGGGCGCAGTCGTTACAAGTTCTGATTTATTCAACAAAGCCCAGTAAAAGCGTTTGTTTTTACCCACAGTTTTCAGTGCGGTAAAGAAAGGCAGCTTAACTGGCGCAGGTTCGTTGTCCTGTTTGATTAATTCCAGCTCGGTTTTGCTCAGGTTCGGGTGTTTTTCCGGGTCATAATAGAATAACCACCACAGAACCACCCACAGCATGGCCAGCACGCCGGAGAACATGAATGCACCCTGCCAGCCGAGGTAGCTGTGTGCAATAACAATGATGGGCGGCGCTAGCATGGCACCGATAGAGAAGCACACGCCAACCCAACCTGCGGCAATCGGACGTTCCTTTTTCGGGAACCATTCCCCGAGGGTTTTGGCGTTAGCTGGCGTAGCTGCCGCTTCTGAAGCCCCCATAAAGAAGCGCAAAATCGCCAGATGTAACCAACTGCCTGCGCCTGCGTGGAGCATGCACATCAGGGCACAGATAGAGGCACACACCAGGAAGCCGAATTTCAGACCAATCACGTCAATCAACCAGCCGCACAGCGGTTGGAAAATGGTATAGGCCAATTGGAATGCGCCAACGATCCAGGAGTATTGCTCCGTGGTGATCCCCATGGTGGCTTTTAATTCAGGTGCCAGGATACCCAACGAGTTACGCGTAATGTAGTTAACGGTGACGCCTAAGAGAAACAGCCCCAAAACCTACCAACGCAGGTTTTTGATTTTTCGTTTCCCGTGCGCTGCGGGGGTAGCGTTGTCAATAGGCTTTGTTGAATAAATCAGAACCTGTAATGACTGCGCCCCATACGGGTCGATTGTTAGGTGATGCGAATACTGTTCGGCATTCCTAATAGCGTGATCCGGTTAAGCGCTTTGACCATGGCCATGGCTTCACCCACC
>NZ_JAHWCO010000576.1:0-1799 GCF_020054415.1 Candidatus Symbiopectobacterium sp.
GCAATCGGTTACGCAGTGTCAGATGTGCACGCTCAATACGCTGTGTATACAGCTTGCTAACAATGTGTTTTACTTTTGGAAGTTCGTCGTTGTAAGCCCTGTAGCCATCCGTGTTTGCATGACTGACGACGGTAACGCTGACGGCCACTTTTGCCATAACCGTGTTTTTTCACAGGAGATGTCTGTTCACAAAACGGGCATCTTACATAAACTTTAGCCACTGTATTCCACATCCAAAACCGGACATTTCACACTGCAATCAACATATTGAATACAGGACCCGAAAAGTGGAATGGCAAAAAAAGGCTTAACGTTGGCGTTAAGCCTTTGATGGGTTATTGAACCGCAGCGAACGCTTTGGCGACGCGTACGACGTTGCCCGAATTCAGACCCGCAACGCACATTCTACCGCTGGCGATCAGATAAACACCAAATTCGTCGCGCAGGCGATCTACCTGTAGCGTGCTGAAACCGGTGTAGCTAAACATGCCACGCTGTGTCAACAGGTAGTCAAAATTGCGCGTTGGCAATTCTACTTTCAGAGCATCCACCAGCGCGTTACGCATGGTGAGAATACGTGAACGCATTTCTTCGACTTCCGCTTTCCACTCTGCATTGCGTGCTACATCATTCAGCACGTTAGAAACCACCTGAGCACCGTAATTCGGCGGTGTGGAGTAGTTACGACGTACTGTGGCCTTCAACTGCCCCAAAACACGCTGTGCGCTTTCGGCATCTTCACACACCACGGAGAGCCCACCCACGCGTTCATTATAAAGAGAAAAAATCTTGGAGAAGGAGTTGGCTATCAGTGCAGGAACGCCCGCGCTGGCAATGGCGCGCAGCGCGTAAGCATCTTCATCGATGCCGCCGCCAAAGCCTTGATAGGCGATATCCATAAACGGAATCAGTTCGTGTTTAATCACCGTTTCAATAATGCGATCCCATTGCGCATTAGTCAGATCGGAACCTGTTGGGTTATGGCAGCACGGGTGCAACAGTACGATGCTGCGCGCTGGCAGGCTTTCCAGCGTGGCAACCATGCCATCGAAATTTACGCCCAGCGTTTGTGCATAAAAATAGGGGTAAGTGTGTACCTTAAATCCGGCACCTGCAAAAATAGCGATGTGGTTTTCCCAGGTAGGATCGCTGACCCATACCTCGGATTCAGGGAAATAGTGTTTCAGGAAGTCAGCACCCACCTTCAGTGCGCCGGAACCGCCCAGCGTCTGGATAGTGGCGATGTTGTTTGTAGCCAGCGCCGTGTGTTCTTTGCCAAACAGCAGCGTCTGAATAGCGGAACGGTAGGGTTGGAAACCTTCCATGGGCAAATAGGAGGAAGCCGCTTTGGGCTGCGCTTCAAGTACATCAACAGCACTGCTCACGGCGCGCAATTGCGGGATGATATTCTGTTCGTTGTAATAGAGCCCGATACTGAGATTGATCTTATCTGCGCGCTGATCCTGCTTGTATTTTTCCATCAGAGACAGGATAGGATCTCCGGCATAGGCGTCGACATGTTGGAACACGGTTTTTCTCCTGAAATAATTATCTGCCACGCTTAACGCGCAGCGCGCAACCCCTGGGCGGTCATTTAGACCGTATAACGCCCCAGTCGGTGATTCATCGCAACGATTAAGTTAAGAATCACGGCACCTAATAGGCTTTGTTGAATAAATCAGAACCTGTAATGACTGCGCCCCATACGGGTCGATTGTTAGGTGATGCGAATACTGTTCGGCATTCCTAATAGCGTGATCCGGTTAAGCGCTTTGACCATGGCCATGGCTTCACCCACC
>NZ_JAHWCO010000365.1:0-3691 GCF_020054415.1 Candidatus Symbiopectobacterium sp.
AATACGCTGTGTATACAGCTTGCTAACAATGTGTTTTACTTTTGGAAGTTCGTCGTTGTAAGCCCTGTAGCCATCCGTGTTTGCATGACTGACGACGGTAACGCTGATGGCCACTTTTGTCATAAACATGTTTTTTCACAGGAGATGTCTGTTCACAAAACGGGCATCTTACATCAACTTTATCCTCTGTATTCCACATCCAAAACCGGACATTTCACACTGCAATCAACATATTGAATACACGACCGAAATGTGCATTGAATGCCTGCGACCAGCTGCTGATAATAGCCCACATCATTCATACTGAACGGTCGGTATCCATCTCCCGCAAGCGTTACCCGGGATTTCTTATCAAGGCGTTGAACTGGATAATTACCCTATGCAAAATTTCACACTTCATACCCCGACCAAAATTCTGTTTGGTGAAGGCAAAATTGCCGAAATAGGCAAAGAAATTCCTGCTGATGCGCGTATCCTTATCACTTACGGTGGCGGTAGCATCAAGCGTAACGGCGTACTGGATCAGGTCTATCAGGCGCTGGATGGCCGTGATGTGCGTGAGTTCGGCGGTATTGAACAGAACCCGTCTTATGAAACGCTGATGAAAGCCGTTGAATTGTTCCGTGCCGAAAACATTGACTTTCTGCTCGCGGTCGGCGGTGGTTCGGTCGCCGATGGCACAAGATTTATCGCTGCCGCTGCACACTATGAAGCCGCGCAAGATCCCTAGCATATTCTGCAAACCACCGGCGCACAAGTGACGAATGCCGTGAAAATGGCTTGCGTACTGACCCTGCCAGCAATCGGTTCTGAATCTAACAATGGTGCCGTTATCAGCCTTAAAACCACGGGGGACAAGCTGCCCTTCTTCTCCCCCTACACCTTCCCCCCTGTTTGCCGTACTCGCTCAGGTCGTAACCTACAGTTTGCCGCCGCGTCAGGTTTCCAACGGCGTTGTCGATGCGTTTGTGCATACCGTTGAGCAGTATCTGACCTATCCGGTGGATGCCAAAGTGCAGGATCGTTTTTCTGAAGGCTTGCTGTTAACGCTTATAGAAGAAGGCCCACGCGCGCTAGCCGAACCGGAAAACTAAAAGTCCGGGCCAACGTGATGTGGAGTGCCACCACGGCGCTGAATGGACTGATTGGTGCAAGCGTGCCGCAGGATTGGGCTACTCATATGATAGGCCATGAATTGACCGCATTGCACGGGCTTGACCATGCACAAACGCTGGCGATCGTATTGCCTTCCTTGCTGCAAGCGAAAAAGGCGCAAAAACGCGCCAAACTGCTGCAATATGCAGAACGCGTATGGGATTTGCGTGGAGGTAGCGAAGATCAACGCATTGATGGTGCTATCGCGGCCACGAGTGCGTTCTTCGAGAAAATGGGCGTACCCACCCACATGGCGGATTATCAATTGGATGGCAGCACCATTCCGACGCTGGTTGCCAAACTGAAAGAACACGGCATGACGGTGCTCGTGGAATACGCTGATATTACGCCAGAAGTGAGTCAGAAGATCTACGAAGCGGCACACTAAGCGCCGCCCTCATTGCTGTGTCTGCGAAGGGAGCAAATGGCTCTCTTTGTCATGGAGGTATATCAGGCAAGTACGGCTAAATCTGCCACATTAAATCCGCGTAGAGAATCCGTCTGACCCGACTGGACTTTTTCTGCCCAGTGCGCATCAGAAAGCAGAACCCGACCTACGGCGATTAGATCAAACTCGTCCCGCTCCATACGCGTATACAGGTTATCCAATGCTGCCGCACCCGATCCTTCACCGCCAAAGGCAGCAAAGAAGTCAGAGCTTAATCCCACCGACCCAACGCTGATGGTGGCCGCACCGGTTAACTTCTTCGCGCAGCCGGCAAAATTCAACCCTTGCTCGCCGTCAATGTCCGAGAATTCCGGCTCCCAGAAGCGACGTTGTGAGCAGTGCAGAATATCAACGCCCGCCTCAACCAGCGGTGCCAGCCATTCCGTCATTTCTTGCGGTGATGTCGCCAGACGCACTTTATAATCCTGCTGCTTCCACTGGTTAACACGCAGGATCATCGGGAAATCAGGAAATCAGGGCCAACGGCAGCGCGAACGGCACGCACAATGTCCGCCGCAAAGCGAGAACGCTCACGGATGGTTGCTCCGCTGAAAGCATCTGTACGCTTACTGGTTCCCGGACAGAAGAACTGGTCAATCAGATAACCTGTATTAGTCGCGACTAATACACATCAAGGCAATCAATGCACTCTTCAAGCAGTTGATGCAACGCAGCCACCCGTTCAGCACCGAGTTGTGCCACGATCGTCACCTGCGCCTCCTGCCACACCCGTTGCGCTTGTGCCTGTTTCTCCCGCCCTGCCGCCGTCACTTCAACACTGCGACTGCGCGCGTCATTCCCGGCACAAATTTTTAGTCATCCTTGCGCAACCAGAGGCTGCATATTGCGTGTTAACGTAGAGGCGTCCATTTGCATGTGTCGGGCCAGATCGACGGGACGAACAGGCTCCAAGCTCACGGCATACGATAACAACGCGTACTGAGTATTTTTCAACCCGCATGTCGCAATGTAGTGATCGTAATGTCGCGTCACCATCCGCGTAAGCTGGCGCAGCTTGAGATTGGTACAGCCTTGAGGCGTGTCTGTGTTTTTCATATCGTTAATTGTATATGCAACATTTTTACACCAGAAGATCGCGATATTGGTCCATTATCCGGCTCATAACGCGTACAATATATGAGTGTTCACGGTTTCACTCGAACCAGATTAGCGATAACCTCATGTTTTTTCTATTTCTTTGGAGTCAGCGTGAAACGCCTGTTATCAACCCTGCTTCTGGCAACGCTCACCGCTTATGCACACGCAGCGCCTGCTTCCGCACATGTCACAATGACAACAACATCCCAACAAGACACGGATGCCAGTTTGGCCAAGAAACATCCTAGCGAACTCTATCTGTACGCCAAACAACTGTTTGAAACTGGCCATAAGGATGAGGCTGTGACCTGGTTTTATGTTGGTCAATTGCGCTGGCGCTACCATTTACTGGCACACCCCGAACTGCCGCCCTATGGTGAACCTGCGGCAATGGATGCCCTTAATGCAACACTGGGGCAAGCGATCAATGAATGGGCAGGCGGATCGCCCAAAGCCTAGCGCGCAGCGATTAGCAAAGCACTGGCATGGGATGCCGCTAACCCTAACCCTACCACCCCCAAAGCGCGGTATGCTGACCAATGGCAGCAGGCGCGTGCCGGACTGACACAGCTTGATGCTTACCTGCGTGATAATGAAAACCAGATCCGTACGGAACGTCAGGCACGCGGTTTGGAAAACCGGTAAACAGACCTCTTCAGGTTCAACGAACAGAAAACCACACAAAATGCACTCAGGCTGTGTTTTCCAGACCGAAACACAGCCTTTTTTCACTCGCACACCTGGGTATCACTCATAATCGCAGCAGTCGTTTACCGCAGACTATCCGTGCGCGCAGTGAGCGCAGCGACAGGGCGCAGCGTAAACTCACCACTGTGCAGTTGCGCAATAAAAAGGCTTTGTTGAATAAATCAGAACTTGTAACGACTGCGCCCCATACGGGTCGATTGTTACGTGATGCGAATACTGTTCGGCATTCCTGATAGCGTGATCCGGTTAAGCGCTTTGACCATGGCCATGGCTTCACCCACC
>NZ_JAHWCO010000743.1:0-6749 GCF_020054415.1 Candidatus Symbiopectobacterium sp.
CCCCCAGAGAAGAAGCAGGTCTGCAGGCGCTGGAAGCGTTCGACAGTGCCTGGGACAGCAGCTATCCGCAGATAAGCCGGAGCTGGCAGACAAACTTGGCTAACCTGGCGACGTTCTTCGCTTACCCGGCAGACATCCGCATCGATATCGATATGGATGATGCTGGCATCCTGGCAGAATTGTTCCACTTTACCGATAGCGCGATCGTCAAAGCGCGCGCCCAGTACGATAAGCAAATCAGACTGCTACAAAATCAGGTTAGTGGAACGGGCTGTGTGCATGCCTAACATGCCGAGTGACAGCGGGTGATCGGTCGGCATGGCAGCGAGCGCCATCAGCGTCATGGTGGTGGGCATGCTGGCGCGCTCGGCGAGTTCAATCGCCTGTTGGTGGGCCTCGGCGCTGATGATGCCACCGCCCAGATAGAGGATGGTGCGCTCTGCAGCATTGATCATTTCGGCGGCCTGTGCGATGGCTAGTGTATCAATGGCGGGGGTGAGATCGGGTTCAGCAATGGCTGGCAGTTCGGACAACGCTATCGTAGCGGTTTGAACATCTTTCGGAATATCGATCCATACTGGGCCCGGACGCCCTGATTGCGCGATGCGAAACGCGTCTGAAATTACGCGCGGCAGCTCGTTGATGTCCCGCACCAGATAGTTATGTTTGGTGACTGGGATGGAAATGCCACAAGTGTCCACTTCCTGAAAGGCATCGGTGCCGATCATGGTCGAGGAGACCTGACCGGTAATGCACACCAGAGGGATGGAATCGAGTTTCGCATCAGCAATCGCGGTAAGCAGGTTAGTTGCTCCCGGGCCGCTAGAGGCCAGACAAACGGCGGCTTTGCCGCTGGCTCGTGCCATGCCCTGCGCGATAAATCCTACCCCTTGCTCATGGCGGGCGAGAATATGGCGGATGGTTGTGCTCTGCCCCAGCGCATCATACAGCGGCAGTGCCGCCCCGCCGGGAATGCCCGCTACCGTGGTGATACCCTGCTGTTCCAACAGCAGGACGATCAACTGTGCTCCGGTATAACGCATAGTAATATCCTTCATCTGGGCCGGTGCGTTTTCGGAGCGGGGAAGGTAAAAACAAGAAACCCCGCTCGGGTTGCGCCGGCGGGGTTTGGGAATCGTGCTGTAATTCGGAACCCGTTAGGGCGCGTCGCCGACAACGACCGCGTCAACATGCGTGGTGTGTAGTAGTGCAGAAGTCATAGCAGCGGAGTGTCTCACGGTGATCCTGTCAATCAGTCAGTTAATTAGCAGTTTTATATAAGCACGGGCGTTGCAATAGGCGCAATACCCACAAGGAATAAAAAGTGAAAATTTTATTCAGCTCACAAAATATCCTCTGTTGAGTCTTCGCGATATGTAGGCGATCGGTCACGTGTGGCGCTGATCCCCAGTATCAGCGCCACCTCGCTGCTGCCGTCACACAGCGACATCGTGGGGCCATCGTAGGCTATGTTCCCATCGACCAACAGCAGACTGCGTGGAGCAATACGCAACGCGTCATCCAGATTGTGAGTGACCATCAGCAGTGTAAGTTGCTGCTCTGCACACACCCTATCAACCAGTGTGAGCATATCCTGACGCAGCGCCGGATCGAGCGCGGAGAACGGTTCATCCAGCAGCAGGACAGGGCGTTGGCGCAGCAGGCAGCGGGCCAATGCGGCGCGCTGGCGTTGACCGCCAGACACCTGCGCGGGCAGGCGCTGCATCAGGCTATTTAAGCCCACGTGTTCTGCAATAGCGTGCAATGCCTGACGCTGTGCTGCCGTGAGACGCAAACCGGGGTGTAGGCCAAGCGCAATATTTTGCTCCAGCGTCAGGTGTGGGAACAGGTTGTTTTCCTGAAACAGAATTGACACCGGGCGCTCGGCGGGCGGCGTATAGCGATGATCGTCGCCATTTAGCCACAGTTCGCCGCTGTTCGGCAATAAAAAACCGGCAATCAGGCTGAGCAGCGTACTTTTTCCCGCACCGCTTGGCCCCAACAGGGCAACGCGCTCTCCCGCAGCGATGTTGACATCGAACTGCATGGGGGCCTGTTGATAGAGATAAGTGAGTTTATTCAACGACAGCATGTCGGCCCGCCCGTTTTTGCCACAGGGTCAATGTCTCCATCACGGTAAACAACGCGAAACAGAGCAGCATCAGCAGCAGTGCGGTTACCGCACCGTCTGCGCTGCGATAAGCGCCAATTTGTTGGTAAAGATAGAAGGGCAACGTGCGGAACTGCTCATTGCCAAACAGGGCGATAATGCCGAAATCCCCCACCGAGAGTACGCAGGCAAATGCCATCGCCTGCGTGATCGGTTGTTGCAACGCGCGCAACTCAATCAGACGAAGACGGTGCCAACCGCGAATATCCAGAGATTGGCACAACAGATTATAGCGCTGAGCGATGTCGAGCATCGGGTTCTCCAACACCTTGAGCGCGTAGGGGATGGCCATCAGCGCGTTAGTGGCGACCACCAGCCCATAGGGGGATGTCGGTAGCCCTACGGTGTTGTTAAGCACAAGAAAAAAGCCTGTCGCCAATACAATGCCCGGCATCGCCAGAATTAGCAGGCCGCTGATGTCCATCAACTGTCCGGCCAGCCGCTGCTGACGCAGTTTCAGCTCACGGCTGCTCCACAGCAGCATCAGGGTCAGGATGACGCAAAGCACACCTGCGCCGAGCGCGATACGCAGGGATGTCCACAGCGTTTGCCACAGCGCGGGCTGTTTGAGCACCGCCAGCATCGCAGGACTGAGACCATCCAGCACCACGGCTAGCAACGGTGGCAGCAGCAATGACAGCGCAGCAACGATAATCACGGTATCGCCCAACCGTCCAGCCAGAGAATCCTGTGGGTTGCACCAGCGTAATTGCTGGGTATTGCCCACGGCGAACCACGATCCGAGTCGTTGGCTCAGTAGCACCAACCCCAGACAACAGACCATCTGGATCAGTGCCAATCCAGCCGCACGCGCAGGATCGTAATCAAAGCTCAATGCCTGATAGATAGCCAATTCGATAGTAGTGGCGCGCGGGCCTCCACCGAGTGAGAGTACGGTGGCAAAACTGGCGAAGCAGAGCATGAAAATCAGTGCCACACTGGGCAGGATTTGACGCCGTAACCACGGCCATTCAATGAGACGAAAGGTTTGCCAGGCATTCATGCACAACTGGGCCGCTAGCTGACGCTGCTCCGTGGAGATGGACTCCAGGGCTTGCAACAGCAGACGTGTCGCCAGCGGCAGATTGAAGAACACATGGGCCAACAGAATCCCTTGCAGGCCATAGGGGGAAAAGGTGTAGTCGATGCCGAGTGCGCTTAAGCCTTGTGCCAGCCAGCCCTGTCGCCCGTAGACGCGCAGTATGCCAAATACCGCCACCAACACCGGTAACACCAGCGTCATGGCGCACAGGCGCAACAGCCAGGTTCTGCCGGGGAAATGGCGGCGGTAGAGGGCGCGTGCCAGCACAATGGCGGGCAGCGTGGAGAGTAGCGCCGAAAGCAATGCCTGCCAAAAGGTAAAGCGCACTACGTACCATACATAGCTGTCACCCCATAGCGTCTGCCATGGGGTATCAGGAGCCTGATGCCAGAGAGCGCCAAACGCGAGCAGGGCAACACCTGCCAGCAATGCCGCGACAAACCGCCCAGGCCAGAGCCAGTGTGGGATCAGCGGCTGACGGCGCGTTGCCATGCCTGAATCCACTGCCCACGCAGGTCTGCCACCTCTTGTGCGCTAAAGGACAGCGCTTTTTCCGGGCGCGCCAGCGATTGGAAACCTTCTGGCAGTGCCACGCCTGTGACCGGATACATCCAGTTGGCGGTTGGCATCAGGCTTTGGAACGTCGGGCTGAGAATAAACTGCATAAAGCGGTTAGCGAGTTCCGGCTGCTTGCTGGCGGTCAACTGCCCAGCAACTTCAACTTGCATATAGTGGCCTTCGCTGAACAGCGCCGCTGCGTAGTTAGTCTTTTTCTCTTCGATAATGTGATAGGCCGGAGAGGTGGTGTAGCTCAGCACCAGATCTGCTTCGCCTTTAAGGAACAGACCGTAAGCCTCACTCCACCCTTTGGTGACGGTAACGGTTTTACGCGCCAGTTTTTGCCAGGCGTCAGGCGCTTTATCGCCATACACCTTTTGCATCCACAGCAGCAGGCCCAGCCCCGGCGTACTGGTGCGCGGGTATTGATAAATGACCTTCAGCGGTTGCTCGCTGTTGATCAAGGCATCAAGACTGGTCGGTGGATTTTTTAGCTTGTCTTTGTTGTAGACGAACGCGAAGTAGCCGTAATCGTAAGGCAGGAACGTGGCGTTGTTCCAGCCGCCGGGCAGCGTTAACGCGGCGGTTTTCACGTGGTTTGGGGTAAATAGCCCGGTATCCGCTGCCGCCTTGAGCAGGTTGTTATCCAGCCCCAACACGATATCCGCTTTGCTGTTTTTACCTTCCATGCGCAAGCGGTTCAACAGGGCAACGCCATCTTCCAGCGCGACGAAATTTAATTCGCACTCGCACTCTTTTTCGAAGGCTTTTTTAATCGCCGGGCCGGGGCCCCATTCAGACGCGAAGGAATAGTAGGTGTAAACGGTCAATGCGGGCTTGGTATTAGCGGCAGCAGAGCCGAACAGCACGGCAGAGAGGCCGAATACAGCAAGTAATAAACGGGATAATAGCGACTGCAACACTTTGCACTCCTGGGTATATTAGGGTGGCAAAGGACTTTGAGGCAGGCGAATGCACTCTCAAATCCCTTCGCCGATATTAACCGGATCAGGTTCGACGGGTATTTTCTCAGCATAAATACCGTGCGTTGACAATGCGATATCGCCAACAAACGGCCTGCACCCCGTTGAGAACGTCATTGAACTTCCAAAAGTAAAACACATTGTTAGCAAGCTGTATACACAGCGTATTGGGTGTGCACATCTGACACTGCGTAACCGATTGTAACGGCTCAATCGCAAGACGCTCGGATATTCAAAATCATCCGAAATGCACGATAGGATCATCGGTACTTACATCGAACGCGAGCACTACGTCTGATGCTACATCAACTTATTGAATACACGAACCAATCAGTTTTACAAGGAAAATCTCAACGAAAGGCTGGATAATATATTGAAAGTTGGGTTGAGTGGTAAAGAAAGAAAAACAGCACTCAACTTACTCAAGGATGTCGATGGTTATACTGAATCTTCGGCACGAGAATTGGGTCGTGTATTCAACACGTTGATTGCAGTGTACCATATCCGGTTTTGGATGTGGAATACAGTGGCTAAAGTTTATGTAAGATGCCCGTTTTGTGAACAGACATCTCCTGTGAAAAACACGGTTATGGCAAAAGTGGCCATCAGCGTTACCGTTGTCAGTCATGCAAACGCACCTTCCGGCTCGACTATGCCTATCGTACCTTCCAACCGTGAATGACAGACCAACTCATTGACTTGGCAATGAATAATGCGGGTATTCGTGACACTGCGCGGGCACTACATATTAGTATAAACGCCGTCGTGCGCACTTTAAAAAAACTTTCTCCGCGGAATGTAACAACGCAGCCACTGGATAACCTGCAAATTTAACTGATTTGCGAAGTGGATGAGATGTGGTCATTTGTTGGCAACAAAGAACGAGCGCTGGCTGTGGTACGCATGGGAGCCGCGTTTGAAGCAGATTATCGCTCATGCATTTGGCTCTTGCAGCAAGAAAAATCTGCATAAGTTGCTGAAACTGCTCTTGAGATTCAGTGTGGCGTTTTGGTGCACGGATGGCTACAGTGCTTACAACGACGCACTTCCAAAAGCAAAACACATTGTTGGCAAGCTGTATACACAGCGTATTGAGCGTGAAAATCTGACACTGCGTAACCGATTGAAACGGCTCAATCGTAAGACGCTGGGATATTCAAAATCATCCGAAATGCACGATAGGATCATCGGTACTTACATCGAACGCGAGTACTACGTTTGATGCTACATCAACCCATTGAATACACGACCTCTCCGCTGAGGTCGATGTAGATGATGCTGCCAGATTTAATACCGTTGCAGGGCAATCCTCTACGTTAAACCGCAATTTCCCACTCAATAGTATCCCAATGATTATTATATTGATTTATATCGACTTATTTTGGTTAATTAAAATTAATACCGCCAAAAATACCGACATCGCTGAACCGCCGGCACAAGTCCGAACTCGAGCAGTTCGCACAGAGGCACTGACAGCCGCCCCAGCTCGTTGGGCCGGGGATTTCGATGGCATACCGTAACCTGAGCAAGGTATACTGCGCCAATGACAACGTCCTCACTCTCCCAACATGACTCCCTGTTCAAAAAATTCCTCGGCGATATCACGGTAGCCCGAGACTTTCTGGAAATCCATTTGCCGCCTCACCTACGTGAACGCTGCGATTTCAGTACACTGGCGATGGTATCGGGCAGCTTTATCGAAGACGACCTGCGCACCCAGTGTTCGGATATGCTCTATTCCGTGCAGACAAAAAAGGGGAAAGGCTATATACCCGTGATCATTGAAGATGCTTGATTTTACGCGGTAAGAAGATCATGCTCACCCACTATAAAGATATCTAGTACCGACAAGCAAAAAGCCGAACTCGAACACCTTCATGACACCAGTCGTGATAAGCGTGTTTGTGATCGCATCAAAGCCGTCCTGCTGGCCTCCGAAGGCTGGAGCTCTGCGATGATTGCGCAAGCTCTGCGTCTGTACGAAACGACGGTAAAC
>NZ_JAHWCO010000213.1:0-2075 GCF_020054415.1 Candidatus Symbiopectobacterium sp.
AAAAGGCTTCTGGGTGGTCATCTAAGTCTGAGAGACTACGATGCTCAGGTGGGTGAAGCCATGGCCATGGTCAAAGCGCTTAACCGGATCACGCTATCAGGAATGCCGAACAGTATTCGCATCACGTAACAATCGACCCGTATGGTGCAGTCGTTACAAGTTCTGATTTATTCAACAAAGCCCCTGAATGCAAAAAAACGCGTTTGTTTGCCGTTTTTTCACGCGCCTTGCGGGTTTTCCACTCAAGGTTGAGTGGAAAAACAGCGGATTAAAGAATAATGGTGCGATTACCGTAAACGAAAACTCGTTGTGCCAGCACGCGGTAAAGGGCGCGGCTCAGGACGTTTTTCTCAACGTCGCGGCCTGCACGCATCATGTCATCGGCGGTATAGGTATGATCCACGTTGATCACATCCTGCATGATGATCGGACCTTCATCTAGGTTGTCGTTCACGTAGTGGGCGGTCGCACCGATGATCTTCACGCCGCGCTCATAGGCCTGATGGTATGGACGAGCACCGATGAACGCAGGCAGGAACGAGTGGTGGATGTTAATCACCTGATTTGGATAGTGCTGCACAAAAGCAGGCGTCAAAACGCGCATATATTTGGCCAATACCACGTAATCCGGTTTGTACGCATCAATCTGTTCAATCATCAACTGGTCGTGCGCTTCTCGTGAGAGCACTTCATGGCTCACCAGATGGAACGGAATATCAAAACGCTCTACCAGCGTCTGCAACGTATCGTGGTTGCCAATCACGGCGGCAATTTCCACATCCAGGCCGCCGTAGGCACTCTTCATCAGCAAATCGCCCAGACAATGCGCTTCTTTGGTGACCAGAACCACGATACGACGGCGGCCTGCATCACTGAGTTCGCGCACGGAGCCTTCCGGCAGCGCGCCGTCTAAATCGGCCAACAGCGTAGTATCATTGAAGATCCCTTCTAATTCGGTACGCATGAAAAAGCGCCCGGTGCGGTGATCGACAAATTCATTGTTCTGCACAATGTTTAATTCGTGTTTGTAGCAGATGTTGGTAATTTTTGCGATAAGCCCCTTTGCATCGGGGCAAATGGTACGCAACACTTTTCGTTGTATTGCCTGAGATTGCATCGTTTGGGATTGCATGGAAATAAGAACCCTGTCCAAAATCGTCTGTCATCATCCCCGAAAGCTGCCACGTTCGTGCGATTTATCGCCGCGATAAGGGGAAGCATGCCACCGGGTTACATTTTTTGCCTTACACTACGCGCCTATCCACGCCAGAAGCACTGTTTGTATTTTTTGTCCGAACCGCACGGACAGCGATCGTTTCTGCCGGTTTGCAGATGTACGCCGTCTACATAGTACCAGCGATCGAGGCGGCGAAGGAAGCGTGAGCGCTCGCGTATCAGCGAGGTACGCTCTGGCTGCGAGGTGTCGGTATAGCGCGCAGCGAATTCGACATAACCTTCATCCGTATCGTATCCTGGGCTGGCAGCCAGCACATTCAATCGTTGCCACTGCGTATCCTGAGCGCTTTCGGTGATTGAAGCACGCCGTTTTTCGGGATGAAGCGCAGGATCCCAGGTAGCGATAAGATAATCAACGTCATGGGCTACGTAAGCACAATAGCGTGAACGCATTAATGCTTCTGGTGTTGGTGCGATGTCGGTGCGTTGCAGATAGGGAAGGCAGCATGCGGTACACTGCTTACGGTCGTGTATTCAATGAGTTGATGTAGCATCAAACGTAGTACTCGCGTTCGATCTAAGTACCAATGATCCTATCGTGCATTTCGGATGATTTTGAATATCCGGGCGTCTTGCGATTGAGCCGTTGCAATCGGTTACGCAGTGTCAGATGTGCACGCTCAATATGCTGTGTATACAGCTTGCTAACAATGTGTTTTACTTTTGGAAGTTCGTCGTTGTAAGCCCTGTAGCCATCAGTGTTTGCATGACTGACGACGGTAACGCTGATGGCCACTTTTGCCATAACCGTGTTTTTTCACAGGAGATGTCTGTTCACAAAACGGGCATCTTACATCAACTTTAGCCACTGTATTCCACATCCAAAACCGGACATTTCA
>NZ_JAHWCO010000114.1:0-2396 GCF_020054415.1 Candidatus Symbiopectobacterium sp.
GCACAAAGCCGACTTGCAGACCCACCGTTTTCAGGTTTAAGTTTGCGAGTGTTGACGTAATCGTTGATATGTTGGTTTACCGTCGTTTCGTGCAGACGCAGAGCTTGCGCAATCATCGCAGAGCTCCAGCCTTCGGAGGCCGGCAGGACGGCTTTGATGCGATCACAAACACGCTTATCACGACTGGTGTCATGAAGGTGTTCGAGTTCGACTTTTTGCTTGTCGGTAATAAATATCTTCATAGTGGGTGAGCATGATCTTCTTACCGCGTAAAATCAAGCATCTTCAATGATCACGGGTATAGCTATTAAATAGGATATTCATAGTAAATTAGTTTCCATTTGGAAATCAAATGATCATTGCATCTGTTTTGAATGTACTAATAGCCTTTCCCCTTACGCCATTTACGCAAACGCCCCCGCGCATTGCTATAAGGGGAAGCGGTATTGAACTGGATCATGCGGCCTTGGGTCCATTTTCCGTATCATGCCTAGCCATAAAGTTGCTCATTGCTGCTGGCGTTGATGTGAGCAACAATGTGTGCCTGATCGGCGATCAGACGCTCAATCACCTGAGTGAAAGGGAATGCTTCATAATAGTGATAGAATTTTTGCGCCAACCGTCCCAACGCATTCCATTTGAAGCCAGTTTCTGGAAAATCAATAGGCTGACCGGCAGCATCCCGCGCCAACCATTTCAGCACCAATTCGTTCCAACCCAACAGATAGGCCGCCAGGTTGTTCACGCTCATCAACGTGTCCTTCGCGTGTCCCGGCAGGATTTGTTCATTCACTAATGCAGCTGGCACCTACGAAAATTCACTGCACAGCTTACTGAATTCGCTGTTGATTACCGCTAACAACGCGGCTTTATCTTGTGGAACCGCCATTCCCTTTCCTCGCATTCACCCGATTAAACCCGAATGCCAAGGCTAAAACGCGTTGATAATCCAGACCGTGATCTTGCTCCGATATTAACGCCTGGACGCCAGGGCTAGCGCATCAATAGCAGGATGCAAATCCGCAGGCCATTGGCACAGCCGATGTGCGCCGCTGCTGGTCAACTCTTGCAGCGATCCATATCCCCACTGTGCACCAATCGACAACAGATGGTTATGCTGTGCACTAACAATATCTTCTTTACGATCGCCGACCATGACCGATGAGGAAGGCAACAACCCCTGCTTGACTAGCAGGTGCGCGACCAGCAATCGCTTATCGTCCATACTGCCATCCAACGGTGTACCGAGAATATCGTCAAACAGCGCACTGATGCCGATACGCGCCAGCATTCGTTCAGCAAAGGGTTGTCATTTGTAGGTGGCGACAAACAGGTGATGCCCCTCGGCGTGCAGCGTCTGAAGCACCTGCTGAATGCCGGGATACATCAATCCTTGAAGTAGTCAGACGCGACCATAATGTTCACGATAGAGCGTCACCGTCTGCGCCACACGATCGTCCCCAAACGGCGCCAGCAGCGTCGCGACAATCTGATCCATCGGGGGCACAATCAAGGCGGTTATGTCTGTTTCTTCGGTCAACCTATGCCCTTGCTGATCCAGCGCGTAGGCAAGACTGGCGCGTATGCCAGGCACAGAATCAATCAGCGTGCCATCCATATCGAAAATAACATTCATCCCCTGATCCTTAACGTTATTCTTCTGATACCGGTTTAGCGCCGACGCCGGCCACCATCGCGGCACTGGCGGCGGTAAACAACGCCATAATCCATGCCATGGTCCACGGAGTACCATCATTTAACCACGCCAGCAACAGCGAGGAGATAATACCGCTTCCGTATTGTAATGCGCCGATCAACGCCGAGGCCGAACCGGTCATGGTCGGCATGGCGTCCAGCGCTGCTGCGGTGGAGGTTGCAGCCACGATGCCGTTCATGGAAAAAAAAATAAACACCAACACCACGATAGCTAGGCTACCGCCCCACTGCATCTTGACGGCCACCGCCATAACCAGCATGGACAATGCCACGATCCGCGTGGCGTATTTTACTAATATTTCCAGCGTAAAGTGCTGTACCAATTTGCGGTTGACCAGACTTAGCGCCATAACCCCGATGATATTCACGGCGTTGTTGAATAAATCAGAACTTGTAACGACTGCGCCCCATAAGGGTCGATTGTTACGTGATGCGAATACTGTTCGGCATTCCTGATAGCGTGATCTGGTTAAGCGCTTTGACCATGGCCATGGCTTCACCCACCTGAGCATCGTAGTCTCTCAGACTTAGATGACCACACAGAAGCCTTTTGAACCGGAACATGGCCGTTTCAGCCACTGAGCGCCGGTGATAGCCCACTTTCTTTTTCCAGATATCGTTACTACCGCTAATGCGCTGATTTGCAACAGCGTGGTTACGCTCGTGGTAGCGATCTGGCC
>NZ_JAHWCO010000210.1:0-2832 GCF_020054415.1 Candidatus Symbiopectobacterium sp.
ACTGGTTGATATCGTCAGGGGTTTTGATATTTTTGGCCAGCTCGTTAGCCAGAGCCTGTAACTGTTTTTCGTCCATAAAGTAACCTGCTTTTGATGTTGGATTGAACATATCAAAATCAGGCAATTACACAATCTCGTGTATATGCTCGTGCGTGGCCTGAGTGGATTACGCCGCGATCCCGGTGCGGGGGCGATAGCGGCTCAGCTCAACGGTAACGCTACGCCACCGGTAGCGGTGTTTTCCCCTGAAGTAGGAAAGCGGCTGGCCTATATCACGGCATTTGGTAGCTATCGCTTGACACAGCATCACCCAGATGGATTTCAGATTCACAAACGCACGTCAGCAGGGCAGGGTTGGGTGTTGGCGGCGATCGGCGGACGGGCGTCGGGTATCTGGGCACGCCAAAAGGCGGCGTTGCCTTTGGTGTTCGCCATTTTTGGCAAAGCTATCCGGCGAGTTTAGCGCTGGCAGATGCCCACAGAGATAGCGCTACCGTGACAATGTGGCTCTGGTCGCCTTGGGCGGAGCCGATGGAGATGCGCGGTTACCATGATGGATTAGGCTAGGAGAGTACGGCAGAGCAGTTGGAGGGGTTGGCGATCACCTATGAGGATTACGAGCCGGGGTTCTCCACGCCACAGGGTATTGCCCGCACCAGCGAGCTGTTTATCGATGTGTTGCCCGCCACGCCGGATAACGCCCAATTGGTGCGTTTGGCACAGCGGATGCAGCAACCGCCATTGCTGGTGGCACAGCCTGAGGATCTGGCGCGCGCTCGTGCCTTCGGCCCTTTGTGGTCACCAGCCAGAGGGGATTCGCCGCAGCGTAAACAACTTGAGGGGCAACTCGCCTGGTATTTCGAACGCTATCACCAGGAGGTTGAACAGCGCAAATGGTACGGCTTCTGGGATTTCGGCGATGTGATGCACACTTATGATAGCGATCGTCATGTGTGGCGTTATGACGTAGGTGGTTACGCCTAGGATAATTCGGAACTCAGTACCGGTCTCTGGCTGTGGTACTACTTTTTGCACAGCGGGCGCGCTGATGTATTTCGTATGGCGGAGGCGATGACGCGTCACACCAGCGAGGTGGATGTTTACCATCAGGGACGTTTCTCTCCGCTGGGCTCCCGCAACAACGTGCGCCACTGGGGGGACAGTGCCAAGCAGTTGCCCATTTCGACCGTTGCCAATCGCCGTTTTCTCTATTACCTGACGGCGGATGAACACATCGGTGAACTGCTGGATGAACAGGTTGAAGGTGCGCGAGCATTGGCTACGGTTTTGCCAGGACGCAAAATCGGCCAGGTTGCACCAACCGACCCGCACTGGGTCAATTTGGCGTTTGGCACGGACTGGGGTACCGTAGCCGCCGGATGGCTCACAGACCGGGAGCGCTACGGCGATCCGTCTCAACGTGAACGCCTGCTTAACAGTATGCAAACCCTTGCACGCCAGCCACACGGCTTTTTTACCGGCAGCGCCGATTTCGATCCCCGTAGCGGGCGTTTTCAGCCTGCATCACCGGAACAGATTGGTATTTCTCATTTGAGCGCCGTGTTTGGTCTGACGGAGGTTTGCAGTGAACTGCTCGATCTGCTGCCAGATCCTGATGTTGGACGCTCCTGGCTGGATTATTGCCGACTGTATAACGATCCCGCCGCGCTAAGTGGGTTTATCTGTAAGCGAGTGAAAAAAAAACAATCTGGCGCAGGGCCATGCCCGGCTGACCGCGTTTGCGGCACACCGTTTAAACGATGCGTCACTGGCGCAGCGCGCCTGGCGAGAATTTAGCGGCGGGGACGGTGGCATGGTTGCTGCCGCTGGTCAGTTGCGTCACCTCACTCCCCCTGACGTGTTGGCGCCGATTGACGAAGTCGCCTTCGACGACGGTGCGCAGCTATCAACCAACGCGGTAGCGCAGTGGGGATTGGCGGCGATCGCGCTACTGGCTCTGCTGGATGAGATCCCCCCTTCACTTTGAGCCTGCCGGTTGAGCAGGCAAGACAGGATAACTCACTATGACGGATTCAAACTGTACCGACACAACGATACTGGCCTTGTCGGCGGCGCAAGTATAGAAAGAGGAGCATAATCCTCATCATTTTTCGCTGCGCTGGTCGCAGGATGCGCAGGGCGAACCGCTAATATGGCGGTGCGAACAAGAAGATCCGCAGCATACACATCTCACGCTGAGCGATGACGCTCTGGGGTTTGAGAGTGCCGCGGGTCTGACGCTGTGGTTGGATAAACCTCTGGTGGGGAATTATCGTGTCGCCTTTACCCGTGAAGTGCGTCTGGCGGGGGGCGCTTATGATCGGTTGTCAGACGTTAACCAGTTTTGGGCTGCACGAGACCCGCAAGGCAGCGATCTTTTTACCCGACGCGGGCAGTTGAATGAGTATGACAACCTCGCGCTGTATTATGTCGGGACGGGCGGTAACTGGAACAGCACCACCCGTTTTCGCTACTACAATGGACAGAGAGATCGTGCATTGCTCGGGGAATACACCGATGCTGCACACCTGCTGCAACCCTGCAGGCAATATCGCATTGTGATTGAAGTGATGCGAGGAGAAACACGCTTCTGGGTAGACAACACCCTCTACTTCAGTGCTCGCCTGTCTGTATCCCCTAAAGCGGGATATTTTGGTTTGCGTACCGTGTTTTCACACCAGATTATTCGGGACTTCACCCACCTGAGCATCGTAGTCTCTCAGACTTAGATGACCACCCAGAAGCCTTTTGAACCGGAACATGGCCGTTTCAGCCACTGAGCGCCGGTGATAGCCCACTTTCTTTTTCCAGATATCGTTACTACCGCTAATG
>NZ_JAHWCO010000154.1:0-1761 GCF_020054415.1 Candidatus Symbiopectobacterium sp.
CGTTTGATGATGAGCTACGGCGGGAGCGTTCGAAATGAATCGCGTAATTCTGGTGGGTGTTTTGTTGCTGGCGGGTTGTGGTGAAACGCCGCGCCCTGCTCCTGTTTATGTCGAGGTTAAAGTTCCTGTGCCGGTACCGTGTAAAACTGCCGAGGTATCAAAACCGGCGTTCGCTGTTGACCAATTAAAAATCGGTGCACCTATCGATCAGCAGATGCGGGCGCTACGTGCGGAACGTCACCAGCGCATTGGCTACGAGAAAGTGTTAGAATCGGCTATAAATGCTTGCGAGTGATTAGCAGGTTTCAATCCCCGAAAAAGAACCGTACATGAGGTGTAAATCAATGCGGGTACTTAATCGGGTATATTAAATATTAATTAATATTATTTTATTTAATATCAATATGTTGATATTTTAATTTACCTGACTGCCTATCAGTGCCAGAAATCGTCAAATACAGTAACCGGAGGACGGCGTTTGTGTTCGGTCTTTTTATACCAGTTTTCGATAATGGCGGCGCGGTCGGCGTCGAGCGCTTTTCCTTCCAGATAGTCATCAATTTCGCTATAGGTGACGCCAAGGGCGGTTTCATCAGGTAATGAAGGGTGGTTCTCTTCCAGATCGGCCGTAGGGGCTTTGGTGTACAGGTGCTGCGGACAGCCGAGTACCTTCAACAGAGCTTTCCCTTGCCGTTTATTTAAACGAAAAATAGGATTGATATCCGTGCCGCCGTCACCGTATTTGGTAAAGAAACCCGTGACGGCTTCTGCGGCGTGGTCGGTGCCGACCACCAGACCCGCGTTCATGCCCGCAATGCTGTATTGCGCTTTCATGCGCTCACGTGCCTTTTCGTTGCCTTTGACAAAATCGGACAGCGTTACGCCGATGGCTGCTAGGGTGGCTTCACTCGCTTCGACGGCGGGCTTGATATCTACTGTTAACACGCTGTCCGGTTTGATGAAGGTGATGGCATCTTGGCAATCGGCCTCATCCGCCTGAATGCCATACGGCAAGCGTACAGCGATAAACTGATAACGCGTATCGCCAGTTTCGCTACGCAGCTCATTGATGGCAGTCTGGCACAGTTTGCCGGTCAGTGTAGAATCTTGCCCGCCGCTGATCCCCAGTACTAACGAACGGATGAAGGGATTGGCCTTAAGATAATTCTTTAAAAAATCAACGCTGATGCGAATCTCGGCATCGGGATCGACAGTAGGCTTAACACCCAGTGCTTGGATGATCTCTTGCCGCAATGACATGGTGGCCCCCTTCCTGAACCTGTTGATACTGCGAAATAATTAGCTTGATGGGTAGAGTGTAAAGCTAATCGTCGTGAAGAAAAAGTTCAAGCAGTGCGCGCGTATATTTACTTTTATTGGCGCAGCGAGGCAATAAAATGTGAACGAATACCGATTTGAAAAATTGGGTCGTGTATTCAATGAGTTGATGTAGCATCAAACGTAGTACTCGCGTTCGATGTAAGTACCGATGATCCTATCGTGCATTTCGGATGATTTTGAATATACTAGCGTATTGCGATTGAGCCGTTGCAATCGGTTACGCAGTGTCAGATGTGCACGCTCAATACGCTGTGTATACAGCTTGCTAACAATGTGTTTTACTTGGCTTTGTTGAATAAATCAGAACTTGTAACGACTGCGCCCCATACGGGTCGATTGTTACGTGATGCGAATACTGTTCGGCATTCCTAATAGCGTGATCCGGTTAAGCGCTTTGACCATGGCCATGGCTTCACCCAC
>NZ_JAHWCO010000105.1:0-21215 GCF_020054415.1 Candidatus Symbiopectobacterium sp.
ATCGTAGTCTCTCAGACTTAGATGACCACCCAGAAGCCTTTTGAACCGGAACATGGCCGTTTCAGCCACTGAGCGCCGGTGATAGCCCACTTTCTTTTTCCAGATATCGTTACTACCGCTAATGCGCTGATTTGCAACAGTGTGGTTACGCTCGTGGTAGCGATATGGCCAATATTGCGACCCCCTTCGTGGCGGGATAAGCGGCCTTATTTTCTTCCTCAGCAGAGCATCATAGCAGTAAACTGTATCGTAAGCGCCGTCAACCGATGCCTCTCTGATTTTCCGGCGGGTCTGGTTTATCAGCGCCGGTAGAGCTTGGGCATCAGTCGTACCACTGAGCGACAAATCCGCACAGACAATCTCATGCGTCACACTGTCTACTGCCAGGTGCAGCTTACGCCATACCCTGCGTGGCTTTGTTGAATAAATAGAAAGAAAATGAGGGAAAATGACAAAATCGTTATTTTTTTGCGCAAACACAAGAAAACGCGCTATCTTAGCAGCGTAATTATCTTGTTTCCCCATGCGTTATAACTATAATACGAAGCGTTGTTTCATTGAATGGTTTCAGCAAATCGACGTGCCGAAAATACTACGATTAGACACTGTTACTGCAAACATAACTCCCCGAGACGGAGACGCGCTTAAGGTTGAAAGACGAGTTTTACCGGTGGCGAGCGACACGGTTGCAGCATATCACCGCACTCTGCTTACCGCCGGTGGTAACAGGCCAAGTCCATCATCTTTCATTCATCGTTACCCGCTGCAATTACTATTCGCTCTGGACTCGCAAACACATTCCCTTCGTCGGCCTCGTAGTATCCGGTACCCGCGAACTCATGATTTTTTTATCCATCACAACTTGTAGAAAACACTCGTATGAAAAAGACTAAAATCGTTTGTACTATCGGTCCGAAAACCGAATCAGAGGAAATGCTGACCAACATGCTGAATGCAGGCATGAATGTGATGCGTCTTAACTTCTCACACGGGGATTATGCTGAGCACGGGCAGCGCATCAAAAACATGCGCGCGGTCATCGAGAAGACCGGTAAACAAGCCGCTATTCTTCTGGATACCAAAGGGCCAGAAATCCGTACCATGAAACTGGAAAACGGTGCGGACGTTAGCCTGGTTGCAGGCCAGACCTTTACCTTCACCACCACTGACCAAACGGTTATCGGTAATAAAGAGCGTGTTGCGGTTACCTACGAAGGTTTCGCCACTGACCTGTCCGTCGGCAACACCATATTGGTGGATGATGGTCTGATTGGTATGGAAGTCACCGCCATTAACAACGGTGAAGTGGTTTGTAAGGTGCTGAACAACGGCGACCTGGGCGAGAAAAAAGGCGTGAACCTGCCGGGCGTATCTATTCAGTTGCCTGCACTGGCTGAAAAAGACAAAAGCGATCTGATCTTCGGCTGTGAGCAAGGCGTTGACTTCGTCGCTGCCTCTTTCATCCGTAAGCGTTCTGACGTCGAAGAGATCCGTGCCAACCTGAACGCCCACGGCGGCGAAAACATCCAGATCATCTCCAAAATTGAAAACCAGGAAGGTCTGAACAACTTTGACGACATCCTGGAAGCGTCTGACGGCATCATGGTTGCCCGTGGTGACCTCGGCGTGGAAATTCCGGTTGAAGAAGTTATCTTCGCCCAGAAGATGATGATCGAAAAATGCAACAAAGCACGTAAAGTTGTTATCACTGCCACCCAAATGCTGGACTCCATGATCAAAAACCCGCGCCCAACCCGCGCAGAAGCCGGCGACGTCGCGAACGCCATTATCGATGGTACCGATGCAGTTATGCTGTCTGGCGAAAGCGCAAAAGGGAAATACCCGTTGGAAGCCGTCACCATCATGGCGACCATCTGTCAGCGCACTGACGTGGTGATGAACGCGCGTCTGGATGCACAGCAAGACTCTGCCAAAATGCGTATCACCGAAGCGGTATGCCGCGGTGCGGTAGAAACCGCAGAAAAACTGGATGCGCCGTTAATCGTGGTAGCGACCAACGGCGGCAAGTCTGCGAAATCCATCCGTAAATACTTCCCGCACGCGCGTATTCTGGCACTGACCACCAATGCCATCACTGCACGTCAATTGCTGCTGAGCAAAGGCGTTGACACGCTGCTGGTGAGCGAAATCGCCTCTACCGACGACTTCTATCGCATTGGCAAAGAAGCTGCGCTGAAAAGCGGTTACGCACAGCCTGGCGATGTGGTTGTGATGGTTTCTGGCGCGCTGGTTTCCAGTGGCACCACTAACACGGCATCCGTACACCGCCTTTGATCGTTTCCACTGGCCGTTGCCGTTAACTGTGCGACAGCCAGTCAACGCGCGATCGTGAGTGAATAAATGGCCGATAGTAAAAAAGCGCCGTAAATGGCGCTTTTTTATATTTTTATGTTATCAATCGACTACACTCAGCAAATAAGCACTGTTCCGATCCACCTATTTCCGCAGAATATATCCCCAATTCGCATCATAAAATACCGCTGTTTTCACTCCTTTTTTAACTACTCTGTAAAACTCGCTGCTTCTTTGAGCGAACGATCAAAATTAAGCATGTTCTCATCAAAAATTTATTCTCATTAGAAAAAGCTTTGTGTAATACTTGTAACGCTACATGGAGATTAACTAAATCTAGAGGGTATTAAGAATGAATCGTACTAAACTGGTACTGGGCGCGGTAATCTTGGGTTCTACTCTGCTGGCAGGCTGCTCCAGCAATGCTAAAATTGACCAACTGTCTTCTGACGTTCAGACTCTGAACGCTAAAGTTGATCAACTGAGCAACGACGTGAACGCAATCCGCGCTGATGTACAGGCTGCTAAAGATGACGCAGCTCGTGCTAACCAGCGTCTGGACAACCAAGTTCGTACTTACAAAAAGTAAGAATTGGTTAAGTAGTGAAAATGGCGCACAGTGTGCGCCATTTTTTTGCCTGCCCTTTTGCCTATTCAGCACATGTCGCTAACGCCTCCCGCAACCCCCTGACGCACATCACAAGATTCAGAGAATCTGGCATTGAGAACAACATGTTCCGGTTTTCACCGAGGAGTGGCGTTAAAACGCGCTCAACGGTGGCTTAGCGCGTTTTAACGATGTATTAGTAAGATGAGTTCACAGAAGAGACAGGCACAGCCTGATGCTTCTCAGGCGCTGTTAGCGCAGGTTCCTGAAAATGCTCGACGCTTTGTCCGGCGCTGACCAGAATCGGCATCCCGGAACGGCGTACAATAGCATCGGCCACCATTTGGCTATCCGTTTCCGCCGCATGGATAAAGATCTGAATCTGTTTATTCAGCGGAATTGCCATTGTTTGTGGATTGTCCTTGGACGTTTTAGACAGCGTCTGATGCACTTCAATGTAACGCTTGCCGTCAGGCTCCACCGAGGTTTTCACCGCGTCATTGATGATCTGCACTCGGGTGCCTACCGGTACGTTATTAAACAACCATTCAATGTCATCGGCACGCAGACGTATACAGCCGGAACTGACACGCATACCAATACCGAAGTTAGCATTGGTGCCGTGCAGCAAATACCCTCCCATGGGCCGCCAGACGCAGGGCATGCAGCCCCATCGGATTATCCAGTCCCGCCGGGACAACCGCCGGAAGTTTGATGCCCTCTTCTTCCAAATAACGCTTACGGATGTTAGCCGTCGTCGTCCAGGTCGGATTGGCACGTTTTTCGCTGACCGACGTGACCATCAACGGGGTGTTACGCCCCTGCTGACCGATACCGATCGGGAAAACAATGACGGTGCCCGTCCCTTTCGTGTAATAGTAGAGACGCAACTCAGCCAGATTGACGACAATGCCCTCGCGCGGCGTATCCGGCAGCAGCATCTGCGTCGGGATGGTCAAGGTGGAACCCGGCGTTGGCAAATAGGGATCGGTGCCAGGATTGGCTTCCAGCATATTCAACAGGCCGATTTTGAAATCAGACGCAATCGCTTCCAGCGGCCGACCATCATGGTGCACCGGGTAGGCAATGTTCTCACCGACCAGTCTGCTGCCCACAGGGGGCAATGGGTATTCGGTGGCGCTCGCCGCCGAGCTTCCTACTAGGTAGGTCGCCGGTACCATACCCAAAAGTGTAAACATACGCTTCATACGAAAATCTCTACAGGTTGACGTTATTATTCGTTTGTCATTGATACCAGCCGGGGCTTGAATGCGGCCACTTCCATCGGATTCTACAAGTGTAGCATTCCAAAAATACCCTCAGGTTTTATTTGCTAATCAATGCGTTAATATGCAGTTCTTGACAAAGCACCACGACAGAATAAAAGGAGTTTCTGGTAATAACCAGTGGGGTAATCTGAAAAACCAAGCAGTTGGCGCGCACACGCCGTGCTTGAGTGAACCAGCCCGCAGTAAACAGGCTGGTTGGCAGGATCAGGCCAGGGTAGACGCTTTGACGCGAATGGCGCGCAGCATCGCTTCCAGCCCCTGTGAGCGAGATGGAGTTAAATGCTGGCTCAGCGCCAGTTCCGCAAAGAAAGGTCGCACATCAAGTGCCAGCACTTGCTGCGCCGTCAATCCCTGATACAGGCTGAAGACCACGGCAACCAGTCCCTTGACGATAGCCGCATCGCTGTCACCGCTAAAAACCAGGTGGCCCTGCTCACCACGCGTCATCACAATCCATACCTGACTCTGACAGCCGGCGATCAGGTTCTCGGGTTGACGCCACTGTTCTGGCAACGGTTCTAAACGACCGCCCAGTTCAATGATATACAAGTACTTCTCTTCCCAATTGTTGCAACGAGAAAAATTTCGCAACAATTTTTCTGGCTCTGGCAAGTTTGCCATGAATTCCTCCCAACAGGCTGACATGCACTCTCCCCCCATTGCCGCTTGGCGACAACGTCAGAACAAAAAGACAAGGGGAAACGCAGGCGCGCACAAAGGCTTATCAGCCTCCCAGCAAACGATGAATACGCTGTAGTCCGGCAACCAGCCGATATATTTCTTCTCGGGTAGTATAAACCGCTAACGAGGCGCGGCACATACTGGGTACGCCATAGTATGCCATCAACGGCATCGCACAGTGATGACCGGTACGAATGGCAATGCCGTACTGGTCTAGGAAACTGCCGACGTCATAGGCATGATGCTTGCCGAGGTTAAAGGCAATCACCCCTTTTCGCTCCGCCGGACCGTAGAAGATGATATCCGGTACCGTGCTCAGCGCATCCAGCGCGTAGTGCATCAGCGCCGTTTCGTAGTAGTGAATAGCATCCAGCCCGATGGCGGAGACATAATCCAGCGCCGCACCCAGACACATGATCCCGCCCGTGTTGGGCGATCCTGCTTCAAAGCGCCACGGCACATCGGCATAGCGGGTGCCCTGCGTCAGGCTGACGTCACGAATCATCGCTCCGCCTCCTTCCCACGGCGGCATAGCATTGAGCAGCGCGTGCTTGGCGTACAGCACGCCAATACCGGAGGGACCGTATATTTTGTGGCCGGAAAAAGCATAAAAATCACAGTCTAACGCCTGCACGTCCACACGCTGATGCATCACCGCCTGCGCCCCGTCTACCAGCACCGCGCTGCCAACCGCCCGCGCCCGCGCAATCAAGGTTTGCAGCGGGTTTTCCGTGCCCAGCACGTTAGAGACTTGAGCCACGGCCAGCAAGCGGGTACGCGTATCCAGCAGCGTATCCAATTGGCTTAAATCCAGTGTGCCTTGCGCCGTGAGCGGCAGCACGCGCAGCTCAACGCCTTGGCGTTCCGCCAGCATTTGCCAGGGTACGATATTGGCATGGTGTTCCATTTCTGTGATCAGAATATTGTCACCAGCTTGAATAAAAGCACTGCCGTAGCTGTTGGCGACCAGATTGATCGCTTCCGTAGTACCACGCACGAAGACGATCTCTTCCGCCGAGGCCGCATTGATATAGCGCGCAACCTGTTCACGCACCGCTTCCATCGCGCTGGTCGCCTGTGCACTTAGTGTATGAATGCCGCGGTGCACCGCGGCATATTCATTACTGTAAAACGCCACTTCCCGGTCAATCACCGCCTGCGGTTTCTGCGCACTGGCGGCGCTATCGAGATACGCCAGAGGCTGCCCATTGACCTGATGCGCCAGCACCGGGAAATCGCGGCGAATACGTTCAATCGGGTAATTCACCAGGCCACTCCTGCCGCGTTCGGCAGGCGCAGAGCAATACGCTGCAACACCGCTTCTTGCAGCGTGTCGTTATCCAGCGCTTCCGTAAATTCGGCGGCAAACGCATAGATGATCATCTGCTGCGCATCCTGTTGTGAAATACCACGCGAACGCAGGTAGAACAGTTGCTCGTCATCAATACGTCCAACCGTGGCACCGTGGCTGCACTTCACATCATCAGCGTAGATCTCGAGCTGTGGCTTGGTATCCACTTCCGCCAGACGCCCCAGCAGCAAGTTGTTGTTGGTCATCTTTCCGTCTGTCTTCAATGCCCCCGGCGCGACCTTGATCATACCGTTGAACACCGCCCTGCCTTTGTCACTGATAATCGCCTTGTGCAGTTGGCGGCTTTCACCGTGGCCCTGATTATGTTCAAGGTAGGTACGGGTATCGCACACTTCGTTGCCGATCGGCAAAATCAGGCTGTTGATAGAAAGGTTGACGCCTTCACCGTTAATCTGTGCACTGGTGTGGTGCCGAGTTAATCCGGCACCCAGCAAGAAACTGTGGCTGCGCACACGCGCATCCCGCTCCAAGACCAGATCGTTGTGGGCGAAGTGGTAACTGGCGGCAGCCTCAAACGCCAGCTTGAGGTGTTTTACCTGGCTGTTGGCAGCGGCATGCACCGTCAAGCGCGTACCAGTGAAGTGCGCCTTGTCATCCAAACTGACGTAGTGCTCGATAATCTCTGCGCTGGCTCCCGCCTCGACATACACATGGTGACGCTGGTGTGCCATGTTCAGGCTGGCAGACTGTCCGCTGCTGATATGCAGAATATAAAGTGGTTTCTCCGCCTGACACCCGGTTGTTAAACGAATGGCGCTGTGCTGCTCCGCCAGACTTTCCGTCAGGTGCAAAAACAGTTCGGGTTGAACCGCAGCAAGGTCGGTGGGTGCCGCATGGGGCGCGTTCACCGCAATCTGGTAAGGCCCCCACTGCGCATCACTCAACGCCGCGTTGAATACGCCATCAACAAACACCAGACGCCAACTTTCCAGCGCCAGCGCGTGTGCTGCCAGCGTATCGTCATCAAGGGTCACCGCATCTGGCGCGCTGAACTGCTGTGCCAGCAACACATCCAGCAGAGTGTATTTCCAATGCTCGTTTTTGCGCCCCGGCAAGCCGAGCAGCATCACTTCCTGCCAATGTTGTTGCGCACTGGGTGCATCCGCCGCACGTGAAGCGTTAAACAACGCTTGCCACTGCTGGAGCGTTTTGGCCTGTTTTTCAGCCAGCGTGTTACTGTTGGTCGGTAAGCCAGCCATAGCCTTGCCCCTCCAACTGTTTCACCAGCGAAAAATCGCCCGATTTGACGATGCGACCTTGATAGAGCACGTGCACATAATCGGGTTGGATATAATCCAGAATACGCTGGTAGTGCGTCACGATAATAAACGCGCGTTGTTGGTTACGCAGCGCATTAACGCCGTTGGCCACAATCTTCAGCGCATCGATATCCAGCCCGGAGTCCGTCTCATCCAGGGTACACAGTTCTGGCTCCAGCGCTGCCATTTGCAGAATGTCGTTACGTTTTTTTTCGCCGCCGGAAAAACCCACATTGACCGAACGGGTCAACAAATCTTCCGGCATTTTCAGCAGGTTGATTTTATCTTCAATGAAATCAGCGAAATCGAATCGGTCCAGAGGCTCCTGCTCGCGATATTTGCGCACGGCGTTGACTGCGGTTTGCAGAAAGAACTGGTTACTGACACCAGGGATTTCGACCGGGTACTGGAAGGCCATAAAGATGCCCTCACCAGCTCGATCTTCCGGGTCTAATTCCAACAAGTCTTTCCCCTTGAACGCCACCGTACCGTCGTTCACTTCATAATCTTCGCGGCCCGCAAGCGTGGCGGAAAGCGTACTCTTTCCGGAACCGTTAGGTCCCATGATGGCGTGAACTTCACCGTGCTTCACCTCGAGGTTCAGTCCTTTCAGGATGGCCTTACCTTCAACGCTTACATGTAACTTCTTAATGCTTAACATAGTTTATCCTTGCGGCGTCGTGACGAGCACGCCTGATAACATCAATTCGCGTAGGGTTCTACTAGATTGACATCCGGCACCCTGCTGCATTTTTATTTTGCGACGCCCTTAGCCGACGCTGTGTTCTAGGCTGATGGCCAGGAGCTTCTGCGCTTCTACTGCAAATTCCAGCGGCAGCTCTGAGAACACGTCCTTACAGAATCCGTTAATAATCATCGAAATAGCGTCGTCTTCGCTGATACCGCGTTGCAGGCAATAGAACAGTTGGTCTTCGCCAATGCGTGAGGTTGTCGCCTCGTGCTCCAGCTGCGCGCTGTTGTTGCGCACTTCCACATACGGGAAAGTATGCGCGCCGCAGTCGCTGCCAATGAGCATCGAGTCGCACTGGGTGAAATTACGCGCATTGGTGGCAGTCGGCATGATTTTTACCAGACCGCGATAGGTGTTCTCACTGTAACCGGCAGAGATCCCTTTGGAGATAATCGTGGAGCGGGTGTTTTTGCCGATGTGGATCATCTTGGTCCCGGTATCCGCTTGTTGATGCCCGCTGGTCAGCGCAACAGAGAAGAACTCTCCCACCGAGTTATCTCCGCGCAAAATCACGCTCGGGTATTTCCAGGTGATGGCCGAGCCGGTTTCAGACTGGGTCCAAGACATCTTGGCATACTCGCCGGCACAGAGTGCACGTTTGGTCACGAAGTTAAGGATACCGCCTTTGGCATCCTGGCCGGAGAACCAATTCTGAACCGTTGAGTATTTCACTTCGGCGTTTTTGTTAACAATGACTTCGACTACGGCAGCGTGCAGTTGGTAGCTGTCGCGCACGGGTGCTGAGCACCCTTCGATATAGCTGACATAGCTGTCATCATCGGCAATCAGGATGGTGCGCTCGAACTGGCCGGTCTTCGCCGCATTGATGCGGAAATAGGTGGAGAGCTCCATTGGGCAACGCACGCCTTCCGGTATGTAGACAAAGGTGCCATCAGAGGCTACCGCGGCGTTGAGCGCAGCAAAAAAGTTATCGTTGGCAGGCACCACCGTGCCAAGATATTGGCGCACAAGATCGGGGTGTTCCTGAATCGCCTCGCTAAACGAACAGAAAATAATCCCCTGCTGTGCCAGCTCTTCGCGATAGGTGGTCGCTACCGATACGGAGTCAAAAATCGCATCCACCGCCACGGCTTGCCCTTCTCGCACTGGCACGCCGAGCTGATTAAAAGCATTTTCGACTTCAGCGGTCAGATAGCTGTTCACCTCGGCAATGCTGGACTGCTGCTTGGCACCGGGTTCAGAGCCGCAGGTGTCATCACAGTGACCGCAAGACGGAGCCGAATAATAGCTGTACTCCTGATAGTCCAGCTTGTCATAATGCGCTTTTAGCCAGTGCGGTTCCTCCATCTCCAGCCAGGCGCGGTAGGCATTGAGACGGAACTCCAGCATCCACTCAGGTTCGTTGCGTTTGGCGGAGATCTCTCGCACCACCTCTTCATTGACGCCACGTCCCAGTTGGTCAGTAGGCAGTTCGGTGAAAAAGCCCTCTTTATAGCGGCCATCCCCGATCCAGATTTGCACATCATCAGGTACATCTACATTGCTACGCGCCATATCAGTCATCACTCAATGCCAAAGCTTTCGCCACACCCGCAGGCGTGCTGCGCTTTGGGATTATTAAATTTGAAAATCTGGTTCAAGCCTTCACGCACATAATCCAGTTCGGTGCCATCGATAAAAGGCATCGCCTTTAAAGGGACGTACAGGTGTGCGCCCTCGCGCTCGAACACCAGATCACCCGCATCCGGTGCTTTGACCAGATCCAGCACATAACCAAACCCTGCACATCCTGATTGCTTGACGCTCAAACGTAACCCTTTCACCGTGTCATCAGACTGGACAAGACGCAGGATTTGTTGAGCGGCACTGGCCGTCAGCGTCAGCCCTTTCCAGGTATTCTCATCCAGTGAAAATGTTTCTACGTTTCCCGTTTGCATCCGCCGTACCTCGTTTCAGAAAAGCTCTGTCTGAGCCTAATGTTAGTCATAATGATTATTGCTTCAACCTCTTGTTTCGCAGGGGTATTTGTAACATTTCACCGGCGCCTGAAAAAAACCGTTTTTTTTTGCCGGCCCACACGTTTATAGACTGACAATAAAAAAATAACATGTTGATATAAAATAACTAATTTACCATTACGTGACAGACCAACGAATTAATGTCAACATATTGTTATCATAATTATAACATTAATAAACAATACCTATTTTTAAAACAGGAAAAATCGTGACCGATTTTATGGTTTGATTGCGCAATTATTGACCATAAGAAGTCCTATCAGGCCGTATACTTTTTTTCTCTGTTACGAGGCGATAGGTTGATCCCGATGAATATTAGAAATATGATAATGATTATCATTAATATCCATGGTGATCCCTATGCAATCCGTGAATGCCTGGCTACAGCATCAGATTGATGAGTACAAATTCTTGATCCGGGATGTCACCGTAGATTTTTATATGGCCGAAGCACGGTTGAATCGGCAGGAAAGCCATATCGATCACCTGCGCCGCTACCATAATGCCTGCATGGAGATGATCGATCTGTGCCGTAAGAACGGCGATGATGAGGGCTACCTGCATGCACTGGTAAAATTACATAACCGTTTGATAAAAGAGATTAATAACGAAGGGCGCTACCATCTTTTCCGCGTACAGAGCTACTATTTTGCACGCAACACACTAAAGCTGATTTGCCATCAGCTCAGCCTTGAAGGTAGTTGGGATAAGGCCACCGCTTTTCAGACCGATTTTGTACGGCGCGTGCCTTTTTTACCTTGAAGGACGAGACCGCCAGAATGCGCGCCTAACGACGCACATTCTGCGGTTAGTACCGGATTAAGGTGTTACCACCGCGGTGGTGAGGCGAGACGTGCAGCACAGACACTGAGTATCGTCGTAAATATCGATTTCCCACACCTGATTACGGCGCCCAACGTGCAGCGCGCGGCACACCCCTCGCACCTCGCCAGAGGTCACAGCGCGTAAATGGTTGGCGTTAATCTCCATCCCGACGACACGCTGTTCCCCTTCGGTACACAGGTAGCCCGCCACGGAGCCGAGCGACTCCGCCAGCACCACCGAAGCCCCGCCGTGCAACAGGCCGAAGGATTGACGCGTGCGCGCATCCACCGGCATCGTACCTTCCAGAGTATCTTCTGCAATACGGGTAAAACGAATCCCCAAGTGCTCCATCATACAGCCCTGGCTGTGCTGATTAATCTGCTCCAGCGTAGCCGGTCTTTTCCACAGCATAACTCTCTCCAGTCAGACGAGATCCAGTAGCGCCTGCAACGGATGACGCAACCCTTGCCCTTCCATCCGCTTCACCTGACTGCGGCAGGAATAGCCGGTTGTCAGGCAGCTTGCAGAGGGTAATTTTTGCAATGCCTGCTGCCAAGACAAGGCGTAAATCCCCTTGGAATCAGTGATGTTTTTACTTTCATGACCATAGGTACCTGCCATGCCGCAACAGCCAACACTAACATTCTCCAGTCGGGCACCGAAGCGGGCAAATATATCTGCCCACTGTTTGCTACTGGTCGGCAGCGCAGTGGATTCGGTACAGTGACCAAACAGATACCAGGCATCGTCGCGCGGCGTGCCCGGGGGCGTTCTCGCCGACAGCAGCGGCAGCAGCCACTCATGCACCAGTTGCACCTGAAAATCACCGCGTTTGTCACCCAGAATTTCACGGTATTCATCGCGATAACAGAGCACCAACGCCGGGTCGACGCCAATCATTGGCATGCCCAGCTTGGCAACCCGATTCAGGAAATCCGAGGTTTTGGCTGCGGTTTTAGCAAAACGCGTCAAAAAGCCTTTGATATGCTGCGGCTTACCGTTAGGTGAGAAGGGCAGCAGTACCGGCTTGAGATCCAGTTTTTCCACCAGATGCACCAAATCGGCCACCACTTGCGCATCGTAATAGCTGGTAAACGGGTCCTGCACAATCAGCACGTACCGATCGCGGGATGCGGCTGCGACACTTTCCAACTGCTCCAGAGTAGTGGTCATTGCCGGGTGCCCAGCAAATTGCTGGCGCAGCGAGGGGGAAGAGAGTAACGGCAGATCGGTCATACCGATTGTCCGGCGACTCAAGGCGTCAACCAGCGGCATTTTCAGGAAAAAGTTGAAGGTCTTAGGGCTCAGCGCCATCAGCGGCGCGTAACTTTCTACACCGGCCACAAGATAATCACGCGCGGGACGTAAATAGCGCGTGTGGTAAAGCTGGAGGAAACGTGCACGGAATCCCGGAACATCTATCTTGATCGGACATTGGGTTGAACAGGCTTTACAGGCCAGACACCCGGACATGGACGCTTTCACTTCATGAGAGAAGTCATACTCGCCTTTGCGCGCGCGCCAGCTGTTACGCGTCTTTTCAATCAAACCACGCAGGCTGTGCGACCGTGCGGTCAACGACTGCTCCAGCGCCACCGGATCGATCCCCTGCTCGGCAAGCAAGCGCAGCCATTCGCGTACCAGCGTCGCTCGCCCTTTCGGCGAATGGATACGGTTTCCGCTGATCTTCATGGAAGGACACATCGGACTGTTCACGTCAAAGTTGAAACACAGCCCGTTGCCGTTACACTCCATCGCGCCACGGAACGAAGTACGCACCGCCAGCGGAATACTGCGATCGAAGGTGCCACGCTTATCGGCATCAATACGCATCATCGGCGCATCGACGGCCAACGGCGCGCAAATCTTGCCTGGGTTAAGGCGGTTATCTGGATCGAAGGCGGCTTTGATGCGCCGCAGTTCGTTATACAGTTCTTCGCCAAAAAAGGCCGGACTGTATTCGGCGCGGAACCCTTTACCGTGTTCCCCCCACAGCAGACCGCCATATTTTGCCGTCAGCGCGACAATCTGATCGGAAAGCTGTTTCATCAACACTTCCTGTTGCGGATCGCACATGTCCATGGCCGGACGCACATGCAGTACGCCCGCGTCCACGTGACCAAACATGCCGTAGGTCAGATCATGGCTATCGAGCAGCGCACGAAACTCGACGATGTAATCCGCCAAATGCTGCGGCGGCACACAGGTATCTTCCGCAAAGGGGATTGGCTTGGCCTGCCCTTTACTGTTACCCAGCAGCCCCACTGCTTTTTTACGCATGGCGTAGATACGCTCAATCCCAGCAAGATCGTGGCAAATCTGATAGCCGATCACTCCCGCTTCATGGCCCGCGAGCAGGCCATCAATGCGCTCGCATAACCCACGTACTTGTCCATCGATCAGCGCTTCATCATCCCCAGCAAACTCAACGATGTTCAGGCCCTGCATATCCTGGCCGGGCACATCCTGAATCAGTTCGCTGACGGAGTGCCAGACGATATCTTCACGCGCCAGATTCAATACGCGGGAATCGACTGTTTCCACCGAAAGCGCCTTGGCTTCCACCATAAAAGGCGCGCTGCGCAGCGCTGAATCGAAGGAATCAAACTTGACGTTGACCAGACGCCTGACCTTAGGCAAGCGCGTAATATCCAGCTTAGCTTCAGTGATAAAGGCCAGCGTCCCCTCAGCGCCCGTCAGGATGCGCGTCAGGTCAAACGTTTGTATATCATCGCTGAACACATGGCGCAGATCGTATCCGGTCAGGAATCGGTTCAGTTTGGGGAATTTATCGAGAATTAGCGTACGCTGGTCGCGGCAACGTTCAAAAACGGTGCGATACACACGCCCTATCGGTGAAGATTCTTGCGCCAATTGCTGCGCCAGCGCCACAGGCATCGCCTGAGTATCCAGCATGTCACCGCCCAACAGCACGGCACACACGCCAAGGACATGGTCCGAGGTTTTGCCGTACACCAGAGAGCCTTGCCCTGAAGCATCAGTGTTGATCATGCCTCCAAGGGTGGCGCGGTTACTGGTAGACAGTTCCGGCGCGAAGAAATAGCCGTAAGGTTTGAGGTACTGATTGAGCTGATCTTTGATCACCCCTGCTTCAACGCGAACCCAACCTTCCTCTGGATTGATTTCCAAAATCCGGTTCATGTAGCGGGACATATCCACCACAATACCCTGGTTTAGCGCTTGCCCATTGGTGCCAGTACCGCCGCCACGCGGGGTAAACTTCAGTGCACGGTATGACTCTTGTACTGACAACTGCGCCAGCAGCGCCACGTCTGCGGTCGATCGGGGAAACACCACCGCATCGGGCAGCAGCTGATAAATGCTGTTGTCGGTCGACATGGTTAAGCGATCAGCGTAGCTGGTGGCGGTATCGCCGGTAAAACCACGTTGCTTCAAAGCATCCAAAAAATTAAGCACCGGCTGAGCCAGCCCTGGTGCATGAGAGATCTGTTGGATCATTATGTGGTTACCCTGTCTGTCGACTAAAAAATAATTAGCGTGTTGTGAGTGTGTTTATTGTAAAAATCATTGTGCGAATTCACGGTTTTACATTTTATCACATTTCTGCGCTATGCGCCGCCATCCTAAGAAAAACTTTTTGCCTAGTGGTACAGCATGATTTTTGGAACCCTGTCCGTGCCGTGAATGCGTTAACACAATAGCTCACACGCTGTCAAAAACACGAGAAATGCCCCATGATAAGTTATCCCCGCCGGATGACCCGAGCGATCGCAGGGAACTTGTTCAACGTCGGGTCTCTATACAGAGGTATTGTCCATTGACGAAGTCATCATCGCCCAAACCGCTGGCCGCGCATTCTCCACTGTCTGCAACGATGCAACAAAGTGCACGCCAGCAGCGTTTTGATTTGCCCCGCATCCTCTTTAGTCTGATGTTTATCACTATCATGATCATCGCCTGTTTCTGGGTGGTGCAACCCTTTATTCTGGGCTTTGCCTGGGCCAGCATGGTGGTGATTGCCACCTGGCCGCTGATGTTGAAAATGCAGAAGTTACTGTGGGGCAAGCGCGCGTTAGCGGTAACCGGCATGACGCTGTTGCTTTGCCTGCTGTTTGTGATGCCGATTTCTATCCTGGTCAGCACAGTGATGGACAACACCTCCGCCATCGTCAGTTGGGCCTCCGGGCAAGAGAAACTGACGCCTCCTCGTATGGAGTGGCTGACATCCCTGCCTTTTGTCGGCGACAGGATGTTTTCAAGTTGGCACAGTTTGCTGCAAAGTGGCGGCAGCGGCGTGTTTGCCAAAGTGCAGCCCTATATCGGCCAAACCGCTACCTGGCTGTTATCACAAGCGGCCCACATTGGACGTTTCCTGATGCACTGTGGCCTGATGCTGATTTTTAGTGCCCTGCTTTACTATAAAGGTGAAGCGGTTGCCCAGGGCGTGCGCCACTTTGCGCTTCGTCTGGGACGCGAGCGCGGTGATGCAGCGGTGCTCTTGGCAGCACAATCGATTCGTGCCGTCGCGCTCGGCGTGGTGGTAACCGCTATCGTACAATCGGTGCTGGGTGGTATTGGCCTCGCCATCTCCGGCATCCCGTACCCAACCTTGCTGACCGTCGTGATGTTCCTGTTCTGTCTGGCGCAACTGGGACCGCTTCTGGTGCTGATCCCCGCGATAATCTGGCTCTATTGGAGCGGTGATACTACCTGGGGCACCATTCTGTTGGTGTGGAGTTGTGTGGTGGGCACGCTGGATAACATCATCCGCCCGATGTTGATACGCATGGGCGCCGATCTGCCCATGCTGCTGATTCTGTGCGGCGTGATTGGTGGCTTGTTGGCATTTGGCATGATCGGCCTGTTTATCGGCCCAGTGGTGCTTGCCGTTTCGTACCGCTTGCTCTCTGCCTGGATGAAGGAAACGCCGTTGCCAGAAATCATTGCGGATGCATCGCCGTCGCCAAATGATCGTCCGAAACACTCGCAGTAAGCACTGCTGCCGCAGCGTGAAACCTTAGCGCTGCGGCAAATCCATTAATAGATAAATAATCTTAATGATTTTCGTGTATCCCCCACGGATTATTCTGATTTACTATGGATAAGCGGTGGTATTACATCAAATAGTTTGACAATATGCATCTCTGCGTGACAAATCCATTAAAAAATGTTAACCATTAGGATAATTCTTAATGACTTAATTCCCCACAGCTTCTAGCATTACTCATGAAACGATTGTCAACCGTTGTCTTGCTGAGCAAACGCTTTTTGTAAGGACAACGTGAGTTTGCCAATGATGTTTCCTCCTCGTAAGAGCTAGTAACGGATTGCTGTGTGTAGTCTTTGCCCATCCTCTAAGGTGGGCATTTTTTTGGTTTATCCTGTACTTTCCCGCTGCTGTTACAGAGAAATTGCGCCTCATCCTGTTTTTATAAATCTCCGCTTTGCAAGCGTACATTAATGGATTATTTCTAACGTCTCTTTTTATCAGGAGTCATTTTCTATGTCACATTCCCCACTGGCACGCAGAGTGTGCCTGATTCTGGTCAGTCTGGCGGTCTACAATACCGCGATGGCCGACAGCCGGCCATTGACCAGCCTGGAAGGTAAAACCATGGGGACCTTTTACAGCGTAAAGATCAGCGGTGATCTGCCTGAAGATAAAGCGCATCTGCAACAAGAGATTGATGCCCTGCTTGAGCAGGCCAACAACGATATTTCCACTTACCGTGAAGACTCCATTCTGTCGCGCTTTAACTGCTATCAAGGCAGCGATCCTCAGCCCATTCCCGGCGGTATGGCAGACATTATCTTGGTAGCCCAGCGTATTGGCCGGGCGACAGACAATGCCACGGATATTACGGTGGGACCGTTGGTGAATCTGTGGGGCTTCGGGCCGCAAAAACAGCCGGTGACCATTCCAACTCAAGCACAAATCGATGACGCTCGTCAGCGCGTCGGCTTGCAGCACCTTACGCTTACCAGTAACAGCAAGGGAGAGTGGCTGCAAAAAGATCTGCCGTCGCTGTATGTGGATCTCTCAACCTTGGGTGAAGGTTACGGTGCCGATGTGTTGGCGCAGTTGATGACGCGCAAGGGCATTACCAATTATCTTGTTTCAGTCGGCGGTGCTATTTCAAGTCGCGGGGTCAATGGGCAAGGAATGCCGTGGCGGGTGGCGATTCAGAAACCTACCGATAAGGAAAACGCGGTGCAAGCGGCAGTGGATCTGCAAGGGTATTCCATCAGTACGTCCGGCAGCTATCGCAACTATTTCGAGCAGGACGGCAAACGCTATTCCCACGTCATCGACCCCAGCACCGGCCACCCCATCAATAATACGCTTGTGTCTGCCACAGTGATTGCCAAAACCGCGCTCGAAGCGGACGGTTGGGACACAGGGTTAATGGTATTGGGAACGGAAAAAGCGCTGAAAGTAGCAGAGCAGCACGGGTTGGCGGTTTATCTGATCACCAAAACCGACAATGGGTTCGAAACGGTGATGACCCCCCAATTCAAAGCCTTCTTGCAACAAGAGGCTAAACCTTAACGTCGGGTGAGGTTGCTGATAAACAGCCCTACTCCCACCGTCATTCCTTCCTCGTTATCCTCGGCGAAAGTCGTGAATGACGGCGGTGGAGGGAATGCCGAGAGGTAAAGTGACTCTGTCATCAGTCGCAGGCCCCGGCATTGCCGGGGCCTGCGGCTACTGCACGATTACTTTTCCGCCAGCGTTAACTAGGTCTGCACCACGGTATCCGGATTGAGCGACAGGCTGTCGATGCCTTGCTCCATCAGCCAGATGGCAAAGTCTTCGTGATCGGAAGGGCCTTGTCCGCAAATCCCCACGTATTTCCCCTGTGCCTTGGCTGCTTTTATCGCCATCGAAAGCAGTGCTTTCACCGCGTCGTTACGCTCATCAAACAGTTCAGACACCACGCCGGAATCGCGATCCAGCACCAACGCCAACTGCGTCATGTCATTAGAGCTGGTGGAAAAACCATCGAAATGTGCCAGGAACTGATCCGCCAGCAGCGCGTTCGACGGAATCTCACACATCATGATCACTTTGAGGCCATTCTCACCGCGCTTGAGCCCTTGCTGCGCCAGCTCAGCAACCACGGCTTCCGCCTGTGCCACGGTGCGCACAAACGGGATCATCACTTCCACGTTGGTCAGCCCCATGTCATTACGTACGCGTTTCACCGCAGCACATTCCAAGGCAAAGCACGCTTTAAAATCCGGTGACACATAGCGCCCAGCACCACGGAAGCCCAGCATCGTGTTTTCCTCATGCGGTTCGTAGCGCTCGCAGCCCACCAGGTTGGCGTATTCTTTAGATTTAAAGTCGGACAGACGCACGATAACGCGTTTCGGCCAGAACGCCGCCGCCAGTGTGGCGATCCCTTCCGTCAGGAGCGCAACGTAAAACTCAACCGGATCGTCATAGCCCTGCATCAGCCCTTTGATCTCTTTTTGCAGTTCTGGCGTTTGACTGTCGAACTCCAGCAACGTACGCGGGTGCACGCCTATCATGCGGTTAATGATAAACTCCAACCGCACCAAACCGACGCCATCGTTGTGCAGGCAGGCGAAATCAAATGCCCGATCGGGATTCCCCACATTCATCATGATCTTCAACGGCACCGAGGGCATCTCGTTGACTTGTGAACTCTTGACCTGAAACTCCAGCAGATCGGCATAGACGTATCCTGTGTCCCCTTCCGCACAGGATACGGTGGCTTTTTCGCCGTCATGGAGGCGTTCAGTCGCATCGCCACAGCCGACTACCGCAGGGATACCCAACTCACGCGCGATAATCTCTGCGTGACAGGTGTGCCCGCCGCGATTGGTCACGATAGCCGCGGCTTTCTTCATGATCGGCTCCCAATCCTGGTCGGTCATGTCGGTCACCAGCACATCCCCCGCCTGCACCAGGTGCATTTCGCTGATATCCTGAATCACTTTTATCGGGCCTGCACCGATACGGTGACCGATGGCACTGCCTTCCGCCAGCACCTTGCCACGTTTAATCAGTTGGTAACGTTCCATCACCTGACCGTTGAAGTGTACCGTCTCTGGCCGCGCCTGTACGATGTAGAGTTTACCGGTGTGCCCGTCTTTCGCCCATTCGATATCCATCGGGCGACCGTAGTGTTTTTCAATCAGCAGCGCCTGATACGCTAACGCCTCCACTTCGGTATCCGTGAGGCTGAAACGCACGCTCAGTTCAGCGGGCACATCCTCAATACACACCTGTTTCCCGTGAGCCTGACTGTCGGCATACACCATGCGGATTTTTTCGACTCCATGGTACGGCGCACAATGGCGGGTTTTCGGTTAAGAAACATCGGGTTGTGCACGTAAAACTCATCCGGGTTCACCGCCCCTTGCACCACCATTTCCCCAAGACCGTAGGCGGACGTAATAAACACCACCTGATCGAAACCGGATTCCGTATCCAGCGTAAACATCACCCCAGATGCCGCCAGATCCGAACGCACCATGCGCTGCACCCCAGCAGAGAGCGCCACGCCACGATGATCGTAGCCCTGATGCACACGATAAGAGATGGCGCGATCGTTAAACAACGAAGCAAACACATGCTTCACCGCCACCATCACCGCATCGATACCCTGTACATTGATGAAGGTTTCCTGCTGCCCGGCAAAGGAGGCGTCCGGCATGTCTTCTGCCGTCGCGGAAGAGCGCACCGCAAAAGAGGCCTCTTTTTCCCCTTCTGCCAGTTGATCGTAAGCCGCGCTAAACGCCTGCTCAAGTTCAGGCTGGAACGGTGTGTCGATAATCCACTGCCGAATTTGCGTACCCGCTTTGGCAAGTTGGTTCACATCATCGATATCGGTACGATCCAGCAGTTCATAGATGCGCTGGTTGATACCGCTCTGCGTAAGGAAATCGTTAAACGCCTGCGCCGTTGTCGCAAAACCATTGGGAACCGATACGCCAAGTTCTGACAAATGAGTGATCATCTCACCCAAAGACGCATTCTTGCCGCCCACCCGCTCAACGTCATGCATACCGAGCTGGTTATACCAAAGGACATTCACGCAAATCAGGGCCGTTATTGGACATCGAAAATAATCCTTTCTGCATACGATTTCGGCCTGCATACCACAGGGTATGGAGACCATTGGGGATATGTAAAATGTTGGTTGGGCAATTTCCTCAACGCCATGAATGTAGCATAGCGTTTAACAAACCTGGGAAAGGTGAATCATTAACCATATGAAATAAAAACGATTTCACTGATGAATCTTGCTTAACGGGGTAAAAATACAATACTGTAAAAGTTTAACTGGTTTATCATGAAGATAATGAAATGACGTTTCATTAAAAAATCGTTCGACGCCAATTTTTGAACGAGTTTAGTAATGTTTTTTCGCAGAAAAAAATTCAGGGGTTGATGTGGAAAGAAGCGTCTTTTATATCTCCGATGGTACCGCCATCACCGCTGAAGTATTAGGCCATGTGGTGCTTTCTCAGTTTCCTGTCAACACGGTCAGCTACACGCTGCCGTTTGTGGAAAGTGAAGAGCGCGCCAACGCGGTACGCGAGCGCATCAATACGCTCTACCAGCAAACGGGCGTACGCCCTCTGGTGTTCTATTCCATTATTAGCCAGACGGTGCGGGATATTATTAACAGCAGCGACGGTTTTTGTCAGGATATCGTGCAGGCGCTGGTTGCGCCATTACAAGGAGAGCTTAATATTCCTCCTGCACCGGAGGCCAATCGCACCCACGGTCTGACCGCTAAAAACCTCGGCAAATGTGATGCACGCATCGCCGCCATTGACTATACCCTCGCCCACGACGACGGCATTTCATTACGCAATCTCGATCAAGCGCAGGTGATTTTACTCGGAGTGTCCCGTTGCGGGGCTTTGTTGAATAAATCAGAACTTGTAACGACTGCGCCCCATACGGGTCGATTGTTACGTGATGCGAATATTGTTCGGCATTCCTAATAGCGTGATCAGGTTAAGCGCTTTGACCATGGCCATGGCTTCACCCACCTGAGCATCGTAGTCTCTCAGACTTAGATTACCACCCAGAAGCCTTTTGAACCGGAACATGGCCGTTTCAGCCACTGAGCGCCGGTGATAGCCCACTTTCTTTTTCCAGATATCGTTACTAC
>NZ_JAHWCO010000603.1:0-3529 GCF_020054415.1 Candidatus Symbiopectobacterium sp.
CGTAACCGATTGCAACGGCTCAATCGCAAGACGCTCGGATATTCAAAATCATCCGAAATGCACGATAGGATCATCGGTACTTACATCGAACGCGAGTACTACGTTTGATGCTACATCAACTCATTGAATACACGACCGGTTGCGCAAGTTGCCTGACGGGTGGGATATCGTCACGCCAACAATTTTAGCGTAGCGTTCTGGCGTTATTATGGGCGTTACCCAAAATCCATCTAACCCGGTGTGGATGCCGTGACAGTCTGACTGCCACGGCAAGAGGGTTATGGCACATTTTTCTTTGGTAGGCTTCAACTCAGAAACTCAACTTCGCCGCCAACCAGGTGGTACATGCTGCCGACGATCTTGATTTTTCCCTCTTGTTCCAGCTTTTTCAGAATCGGGCTATGTTCACGAATGTGTTCGACGGTGAGTGCCACATTGGTTTTCGCTACCGCATCGACAAACGCCATGTTTTTGCCCGTACGGTCGCCCTCATAGACGGTTTTCTCGACGGCGGGTTTAATTTTGTTCAGCAGCCCGGTCAGGTTTCCCAACTCAACATTGTCTATTGCGCAAGCAACGGCACCGCATGCGGTATGCCCCATCACCAGCACCACTTTGGCACCCGCCGCCGCACACGCGAATTCCATACTGCCTAGAATGTCTTCATTTTGCACATTGCCTGCCACGCGCGCGTTAAACGTCTCGCCAATGCCCGTATCCAGCAAAATTTCAGCAGGCGCGCACGAGTCGATACAACTTAAAATCACCGCTGCGGGGAACTGCCCCTCTTGGCTGCTGATTTTTTGCGCCACGAAGTCATGCTGTTGCATTTTCCCTTCCCGAAAGCGTGTATTGCCCACTTTAAAGCTTTTGATGACATCGTCAGGTGTCATGCTGTGCTTGGTCAAGGATGCGGCATAGGTGACGTGGGGAACCATAAAACCGCTGATACCGGTTAGTGCCAGCACGGAGAGGGCCGCAGTGTTTTTGAGCACGGCACGACGAGATGACTCGGGAGCGTCGAACTTATTCATAATAATACATCATTGTTATTGTGGTTATGGCGACGCCGCAACTTGGTGCAGGACGTCAATGACACGCTAGTCACGTGATCGGTGGTGGTGCTGATAATAACCGTTAGTAATTAATTGCGGTAAGTGTAGTTGCGCCACAGATGGGATTGTTGCTGGTGGGAGGACATAAAGAGGCTATGCAGTGAGTCTTTTTACTATTTTTTACTATAACTAAATGTTTTAATTATATTTTTCTGTTTGTATCCGGCAATTCTGATTATCGCTGTCGGGCCCCGCGGGGCCCGACAGCGGGTATTTAGCGAAACGGCGGCTCGTTAAAGGTGCGAAGCTTGCGTGAATGCAGATGGTCGCCTTCTGCGCGTAACAGATCCATGGAGCAAATACCGATTTGCAGATGCTCGGAGATGGCGCCTTCATAAAAACGGTTGGCCTGACCGCGCAGTTTTATTTCACCGTGCGGCGGCTTGTCAGAGACGCAGAGCAGCGTACCGTAAGGCACTCGGAAGCGATAGCCTTGTGCCGCAATCGTCGCACTTTCCATGTCCACAGCCACGGCGCGGCTCAAGTTGAAACGCAGCACGGAGACGGAGTAGCGCAGCTCCCAGTCGTGTATTCAATATATTGATTGCAATGTGAAATGTCCGGTTTTGTATGTGGAATACAGTGGCTAAAGTTGATGTAAGATGCCCGTTTTGTGAACAGACATCTCCTGTGAAAAAACACGGTTATGGCAAAAGTGGCCATCAGAGTTACCGTCGTCAGTCATGCAAACACGGATGGCTACAGGGCTTACAACGACGAACTTCCAAAAGTAAAACACATTGAACGCGAGTACTACGTTTGATGCTACATCAACTCATTGAATACACGACAGCAGCTCCCAATTACGGTCGTCGGTAGTCACCACCGTGCCGGTACGCAACCGCTGTTTTACCGCTTCGCCAGCCATACCGCTCACCATTTTGGTGGCGTCGTACAGCGCGCGCTGCACCTCGGCGATGCTTGGAATGGGGATATCCGGCGGGAGCACGGCATCAAGCACGTGATCGTCGCGCAGATAGGCGTGCGCCAACACATAATCGCCTATGGTTTGGCTTTCGCGCAGCCCGCCACAGTGACCAATCATCAGCTAGGCGTGTGGACGTAGCACGGCAAGATGATCACAGATGGTTTTGGCGTTGGAAGGCCCTACGCCAATATTGATGAGGGTGATCCCCGCTCCTTGCTTGGAGATCAGGTGATAATCCGGCATCTGATGTTTCTTCCAAGCAACATCAGAAACGCACGCTTCGGCGGTGGCGTTTTTGCCGGTGAGGAATATTCCGCCTGCGGCGGCGAGCGCCTCGTAAGGGCTGTCAGGATCGGCGATTTGTTCACACGCCCAACTGACAAACTCATCCATGTAGCGCGTGTAGTTGGTGAACAGGATATAAGGTTGAAAATGCTCGATGGCTGTACCCGTATAATTGCGCAAGCGTGCCAGAGAGAAATCGGTGCGCAAGGCATCAAAATGCGAAAGCGGGAAACGAGTATCGGTGGAGTGAAACAGACCATCTGCGGTTTCATAGCCAATTTGGGCCAGTTCCGTGGTGGGGAAGTGCTGCGAAATCCCGGCAGACATCGAACGCTCAAGCGCTAAATCAGAGCCGTCAAACACATAAGGAAAGGGAATTTCCTGTTGTGAAGGGTATATACCTCAATGTGCGCGCCATACTCTTCGACCAGTAAGGTCAGTTGCTCAGAGAGATAGCGGCCGAAAAGCGCAGGTTGCGTGACCGTGGTGCTGTAACTTCCGGTATGAGTGAAACTCCCATAGGCACGGGTGCGGCTTTTCCCTTGCTGTACACCATCCCAGCTTACGCGCAATTCTGGGTAGACGAACAACACATTGCGGCGCGCTTCTGCATCGGGCAAGGACCCATCTGTCACGTAGGCTTTTATGGCTGCGCGTAGCGCGTTAACCGCACGTTATATTGTGAACTCAGTAAATCCAGCGCTTGTGCGGCCGTGAGGCGGGTAGTGGAGCCACAATGCGTCATCGTTCTTCCATCCTTTTTGGGTTATCTCCCGCAATGTCATTGCGGCTGTTACACCCAGCATAGATCAGCCACGTGACGAAACGTATATCCATTGTTCTGTTTGGTGAGGCTTTGAACAATATCTCGGCAGTTCCCACCGTCATTCCCGCGAAGGCGGGAATCTCTTGTCCAAGAAACGCATTTGTTCTCACAGAGATCGGCTTTGTTGAATAAATCAGAACTTGTAACGACTGCGCCCCATACGGGTCGATTGTTACGTGATGCGAATACTGTTCGGCATTCCTAATAGAGTGATCCGGTTAAGCGCTTTGACAGTGGCCATGGCTTCACCCACCTGAGCATCGTAGTCTCTCAGACTTAGATTACCACCCAGAAGCCTTTTGAACCGGAACATGGCCGTTTCAGCCACTGAGCGCCGGTGATAGCCCACTTTCTTTTTCCAGATATCGTTACTAC
>NZ_JAHWCO010000476.1:0-1867 GCF_020054415.1 Candidatus Symbiopectobacterium sp.
CAGTGAAACGACGGATCCTCGCAACGTAAAATCATGCAGTTAGGCCTCATGAGAAAAGTGTACACCTGAGATGACAAGCATTTTCAACCAAAACTGGCATGGAAAAACAGCATGATTACCTATTATTCAACAAAGCCCATATTCACGAAACCGGGTTGCTTATTGACGACCCCAGCGTGGTTAAACAGCTCAATGCGGTGTTTGAGCAGGACTGGCAGGCTCAGCAAGCACTGGCGCAAGGTATCGCCGTCAAGCCAGTTATGCAGACTGCTGAGCAGGATGATTCGCGCCCGAATAACTATCTGGTTGCCAGCCCCAAAGCGTTCAACCCAGCGGGAGTGCTGGATTCTGAAACGGAATTGCCACGCTTACTGGTGCAAGCGAAAACCCGTGTGCGCATTCAGGTAATGGACTATGCGTCGCTCTCATATGGCCCGAACCGTACTCTTCCCTATTATGCGTTGATAGATAATGCGTTACGCAGCGCAGCAGCACGTGGGGTGAAGGTGGAGTTAATGGTGGCGAACTGGAGCACCAAAAAGCCGAACATTGCTTATCTGAAAAGTTTGGCGGTGCTGCAGAACGTTGAAGTGAAAATCGTGACATTGCCTGAGGCAGGCAGTGTGTTCATCCCCTTTGCCCGCGTGATTCACAGCAAGGTCATGACCATTGATGAGCAAAAAGCCTGGGTGGGTACCAGTAACTGGAGCGGTGGTTACTTTGATAACTCGCGCAATCTGCAGATTGTGATGCAAAGCCCGGCGATGGCTGCGCGTATTGATGCGTTGTACGCCCAGTTGTGGAACAGTGACTACGCACAACTGATTCAACGGGATAAAGATTATCCAGCACCACGCCCCGGTGGGGCACATCGAGTCAAGGAAAAGCAAAAAAAACGCCCCGAGGTTAGCGGGGCGTTTTCTGGTTAAAACGTTTTATAGTTAAACAACGTCATCATCGAGATGAGGGGGATGTTATTGTGATATAGGACATCAGCACGATGGCATGTCGGTCAGGCCTAAATAAAGAAATTGATCAATGCAGCGCACAGAATCGCAGCAATAGCGGTTTGCGGAGAGTGACCCGCCGCTACGCCAAGCTCAGCGCCGTGTGTCGCCGCAGAAATAAATGAATCTAGCATGGTACTTTCTCCTGAATCAGCGACACGATCATACTGCCGGCCTGTTTTATGTAAAGAACAAAATATCGACAATTTTGTGCGCTGGCTTGTAATTCCAAGCGATACCTATGAGGGCACGGTAAACGGAGCGTAAGCGTCACACTTGTCATCGTTCTGGGTGTTGGCTGGGGGGTGTCATTTTGGCGAAATGCGCGTTATCTGTGGGGGGACTCCACAAATTTAGGCCGAGTCTTTTGGTTGGTACCGTGAATGTTTCGTGCGTGTTAACCCGAGCGGTTATTTGCATCGTACATCGCACACGCCCTACGCGGGGCGCTCAATCGCCCTAGCTTTCCGCGGGAAATAATGCCGCTACGCGGTGCCTTCGGGGCCCGAGCCCACTGACGTTCACGGCGTCCTGCCGCTCACCCTGTGGTCTCGTTCCCCCTCAGCGTTATTTTTTACGCGATATACCCGTGATCATTGAAGATGCTTGATTTTACGCGGTAAGAAGATAATGCTCACCCGCTATGAAGTGTATTAGTCGCGACTAGATCTGACACTGGACCTTGAAAGGTTGAGAGTTACCGGTTTTGATATGGGTATCTAATCCTTAAACAAAACGCGAGGTAACTCTCATGCTTCATACTAACAATCCCATTATCAAACACAAAGCCGGCCTGCTCAATCTCGCCGAAGAACTCGGTAACGTATCAAAAGCCTGCAAGATCATGGGCGTGTCACGCG
>NZ_JAHWCO010000669.1:0-8650 GCF_020054415.1 Candidatus Symbiopectobacterium sp.
GCGCTGCTTGAGGGCCTTGTTATAAGAGGGCCAGTTGGTGATTTTAAAATTTTGTTTTGCCATGGAGACCTGATTTTGAAACAACTGTGGTGATCTGCTCCGATGATTACCCAAAAGTTCTATTTATTCAACAAAGCCATTCAACGGATGAAAGTCATCGCGGAATACGCGCCGATATTCAGCAAACTTTTTCTCTTGCAGCGAGCTCATCATCGGTTGCAGACCCTGTTGTAGGACGTTCTGCCAGTTTTGCACGGTTTCATCGACCGTTTGCTGAGCAACCTGCGTGTGAGGCATGACTTTGAAGGCCTCCAGACTGGCGGCACTGTTTTTGTATTCGTCAACAGCTTGCGCCAGCGTGGCATCGACATCGGTCAATTTGCTGCTTTGCATTAGCGTTACCACCTGATTCAGGCGGATTGCGGTGTTCATGGATTGGTTCGCGCCTTTGGTCAGCGTGTTCAGTCCTCCCACCTGGGTGTTACCCACGATCAAATAGTGCGTTGCCTGATTAAGGGCAGAGAGCGTAAACCACGCCACACCCCCCCCCCCCCCACAGCAAAAGAAACAGCGTCAACACCATCAGCAGCAGCTTTCTGATGGTCATATTGCGTAAAAAAGACATGATGATACCTATCCATTTTCCAACCCCTAGTGATGTTAAGCTACGGCAAGATACGGGAATTCTTACATACGTCTTTTTTATAGGTCGAGGGCAGTATAACAAACTAAAATTGTTGAAAGTTACCCAATGTAAACCCCAGTCGCGTACAGGGGATATGTCGACGAGGGGCGCTCGTGGTATGCTCAAGTAAAAAACGTTTATTCCCATCATGGTCTACAGGGCGTGTGCCTTTGTGCGGCTAGGCAATGTTGCGTTATTTATGTTGCTTTTATGTAAACGGAATTAACAAAACGTTCAAAAATTGATATGCTGGAGTGCATGACGATCTTACTGCCGGGTACGCCACCCTACATTTTCACAGGCGGAGGACACATCGCCTGACGCGTAACCGGGTATGGACATCACAACCGGGAGCGAGAGCGCCGGACATAACGAAGACAATGAGAGCGAGGAGAGAATCGTGCTAGAAGAATATCGCAAGCACATGGCCGACCGGGCTGCACAGGGCATCGTACCTAAGCCGTTAGACGCTTCACAGATGGCAGCGCTGGTGGATGCGCTGAAGAAACCTCCTGTTGGCGAAGAAGAGGTGTTGCTGGATCTGCTGGTAAACCGCGTGCCGCCGGGCGTTGATGAAGCCGCCTATGTTAAAGCCGGTTTTCTGGCGGCTGTCGCGAAAGGGGAAGCCCATTCTCCGTTGGTCAGCCCGGAAAAAGCCGTTGAACTGCTTAGCACCATGCAAGGCGGTTACAACATTCATCCGCTGATTGAAGCACTGGACAATGAGGCATTGGCTCCCATCGCTGCCTATGCGCTGTCGCATACTCTGCTGATGTTCGATAACTTCTACGATGTGGAAGAGAAGGCCAAAGCCGGTAACGTACACGCCAAACGCGTGGTGCAATCCTGGGCTGATGCCGAATGGTTCCTGTCTCGTCCTAAACTGGCAGAGAAAATTACTGTCACTGTTTTCAAAGTCACCGGTGAAACCAATACCGATGATCTTTCTCCGGCACCCGATGCCTGGTCTCGCCCTGATATCCCACTGCATGCGTTGGCGATGTTGAAAAACGCCCGCGATGGCATTACGCCAGATCAACCCGGTGCCGTTGGCCCGATCAAACAGATCGAAGCGCTCAGCCAGAAAGGATACCCGCTGGCCTACGTGGGTGACGTGGTGGGAACCGGTTCTTCGCGTAAATCTGCCACCAACTCGGTGCTGTGGTTTATGGGGGAAGATATCCCGCACGTGCCGAACAAGCGCGGTGGTGGTGTGGTGCTGGGCGGCAAAATTGCGCCTATCTTCTTCAACACCATGGAAGATGCGGGCGCGTTGCCGATCGAAGTCGATGTGAACGAATTAAACATGGGCGATGTGATCGACATTTACCCCTACAAAGGTGAAGTGCGCCTGCACGACAGCGATACCGTGCTGGCAACGTTTGCACTGAAAACCGACGTACTGCTCGATGAAGTGCGTGCGGGCGGTCGTATTCCGCTGATCATTGGTCGCGGTCTGACTACCAAAGCGCGTGAAGCGCTGGGCCTTCCGGCGAGCGATGTCTTCCGTCAGGCGAAGGATGTGGCGCAGAGTACGCGCGGCTTCTCGCTGGCGCAGAAGATGGTGGGCCGCGCCTGTGGCGTTGCTGGGATTCGTCCGGATCAGTATTGCGAACCCAAGATGACCTCCGTCGGTTCTCAGGACACCACCGGTCCGATGACCCGTGACGAACTGAAAGACCTAGCCTGCCTTGGCTTTTCCGCTGACCTAGTGATGCAGTCATTCTGTCACACGGCCGCCTATCCGAAGCCGGTTGACGTCACCACGCATCACACGCTGCCGGACTTTATCATGAACCGTGGCGGTGTTTCCCTACGTCCAGGCGATGGCGTTATCCACTCCTGGCTCAACCGCATGCTGCTGCCGAATACTGTAGGCACCGGCGGTGACTCCCATACCCGTTTCCCGATCGGTATTTCCTTCCCGGCAGGCTCCGGACTAGTGGCGTTTGCTGCCGCCACGGGCGTGATGCCGCTGGACATGCCGGAGTCGGTGCTGGTGCGCTTCAAAGGCAAGATGCAACCGGGGATTACCCTGCGCGATCTGGTGCATGCCATCCCGCTGTATGCCATCAAACAGGGCTTGTTGACGGTTGAGAAGAAAGACAAGAAGAACATCTTCTCTGGCCGCATTCTGGAAATTGAAGGGTTGCCCGATCTGAAAGTGGAGCAGGCATTTGAACTGACTGATGCCTCAGCAGAGCGTTCTGCCGCTGGGTGTACCATCAAGCTGGATAAAGCCCCGATTATCGAGTACCTGAACTCTAACATCGTGCTGCTCAAGCGGATGATCGCTGAAGGCTACGGTGATCGTCGTACGCTGGAGCGTCGCGTACAGGGCATGGAAAAATGGCTGGCCGATCCGCAACTGCTGGAAGCCGATCCCGATACGGAATACGCCGCAGTGATCGATATCGATCTGGCTGACATCAAGGAGCCCATCCTGTGTGCGCCGAACGATCCGGACGATGCGCGCTGGCTGTCTGATGTGCAGGGTGAGAAGATTGACGAAGTGTTTATCGGCTCCTGCATGACCAATATCGGCCACTTCCGTGCTGCGGGTAAGCTGTTGGATCAGCACAAAGGCCAACTGCCGACGCGTTTGTGGGTTGCGCCACCGACCAAGATGGACGCCGCGCAGCTGACGGAAGAGGGCTATTACAGCGTGTTTGGCAAGAGCGGTGCGCGCGTCGAGATCCCTGGCTGCTCCTTGTGCATGGGCAATCAGGCGCGAGTAGCTGATGGTGCAACGGTGGTATCGACTTCTACCCGTAACTTCCCGAACCGCTTGGGTACTGGCGCTAATGTCTATCTGGCGTCTGCGGAACTGGCGGCGGTGGCGTCATTGTTGGGCAAACTGCCGACGCCTGATGAATATCTTGCTGCGATGGATCAGGTGGATAAAACCGCGCAGGATACTTATCGCTACCTGAATTTCGATCGGCTGGATCAGTATACGGCGAAAGCGGACGGGGTGATTTTCCAAAGCGCTGTCTAGTTTCTGTGTGTGATGAATACGACAAGAGCCCATGATGATATGGGCTCTTTTTTTTTGGCCGTTCGCCCTTGAGAACGCAGGTAGGCCTCTGCATGGCCGATGCAACGCGTAACCAGTGTGTCCAGCATGCGTTTATCCTCTGGTGTCATTGACGGTATCATCTTGGGGCGCTCAAGAGTGTTGGTTATGCGGTTGAAGATCGCGGCTATGCCAACCGGCCTTACCTTCGAATCCTCATAAATACGGTCGTCCCTCGGGGAGACGGCGCCTGTTGCTACGCTAGGTATATCCATATCGTGGCTCCATGCCGTATTCTGTGTCTGGCGAGTGTAAATCATCTCTTTTTTCAGCCTAGGCAAGCGGCTGACTTATTGTCACAGTATTTATTGTTGGTTTCTTCCAGAGAAACGTGCACGTTTTGTCACAATAGCGGGTATCATCCCCGCCGCGCTGCGCGACCTTGCAATATTTGCAGGCTATCACTGTGAGATGCAGTGTGGCCCGTTACACTTGATAGTAAGCACTACCGTGGGAGGATGGCGTCATGGATTATGAATTTTTGCGGGATGTCTCAGGCCAGGTCATTGTGCATATGTCAATGGGGCACGAAGCCGTTGGCCACTGGTTTAATGAAGAAGTCAAAGAGCAGCTTGCTCTGCTTGATGAGGTGGAACAAGCGGCGCACGATGTGGCAGGGAGTGAGCGCCAATGGCAAAAAGTCGGGCACGAATATACGCTGTTGCTAGACAGCGAAGAGGTGCTCATTCGCGCTAATCAACTCTCCTTCGCCGTGGATGAGATGGAAGAGGGCATGAGCTATTACGATGAAGAAAGTCTGGCGCTGTGTGGAGTGGATGACTTTTTAGCGCTGGCAGCCAAGTACCGGGAATTTGTGCAACACCCTCGATAATCAAAAGCCTGCGTGGATAAACGCAGGCGCTGTTCTCTTGAAAGGCTTCCTCCAGGTAATGTGCTCTGCAAATGGCCTGGAGCACGTGACCTTTGTTCTGTTACCTTTGCGCTTCCACCCAGACGTCAGATAGGGTGTTTTCAATGCCATCGGCCGTGAGCGAATGATCGTGTACGCGCCGGTTGTAAATCGTGATGTACTGCGGTGAAATCAGGCTGATATCCGGCAACTGGTCGTGTATTCAATATGTTGATTGCATCCGGTTTTGGATGTGGAATACAGTGGCTAAAGTTGATGTAAGATGCCCGTTTTGTGAACAGACATTTCCTGTGAAAAAATACGGTGATGGCAAAAGTGGCCATCAGCGTTACCGTTGTCAGTCATGCAAACGCGGATGGCTATAGGGCTTACAACGACGAACTTCCAAAAGTAAAACACATTGTTAGCAAGCTGTATACACAGCGTATTGAGCGTACACATCTGACGCTGCGTAACCGATCGCAACGGCTCAATCGCAAGACGCTCGGATATTCAAAATCATCCGAAATGCACAATAGGATCATCGGTACTTACATCGAACGCGAGTACTACGTTTGATGCTACATCAACTCATCGAATACACGACCCGGCAACTCACGTCCGACGATTTTCTGAAATTCAATAAACTTCTGCTTACGTACTGCCGGATCGTTTTCGGTTTGTGCGTCTTCCAACAAACGATCGACCTCGGTATTCTGGTAGTGAGACGCATTGGAGAAAGGCACCCCTTTGCGGAAATTTTTCGACCAGTAAATGCGCTGTACGCCTACCGTGGGATCGAACAGATTACTGTGCCCGTTTAACGTGAATGAGAAATCGCGATCAGTATAAACACGTTTCACAAAGGCAGATAAATCCTGTGAGCGCAGCGTGACGTCAATGCCGATCTTTGCCAGAGACGAGCGCACAATCTCCCCTGTGGGTTTCAAGCCATCAGATATAGGGTTGTAATCCAGTGTGGTTTTAAAACGGATTCCTTTGGCATTGCGCGGATAGCCCGCCTCATCCAGCAGTTGATTGGCGCGTTTGATCTCCAGCGCGTAGGGCGAAGGGGATGGATCGTGGAAATCTTTTAACCCCGGCGCGATGGGAGAGGTGGTTACCGTGGCATAGCCGTAATAAGCCACTTTGCGAATAAGCTCTCTGTCTAACGTATGCGCAATGGCCTGACGCACTTCTAGGTTCTTAAAATACTCATCATCCAGATTGAACTGAAGTGAAGATACGTTATAGGAATAGCTGGTGCCTTTGGTTTCAAACGCCAGTTTTGGGATCGCCTTCAAGCGATCCAGGTCGCTGAGCGCCACCGGGGAGCGATAGCCAAGATCCACGGTGCCGGTTTCAAAGGCAACCGATCACGATGAGGCGTCGGGGATAAAGCGGATCACAATCTGATCGACATACGGCTTTTCTTTGTCCTAATAGTTAGGGTTGCGCTTGAGGATCAGATGGCTACCACGCTCCCACTGGCTAAACAGGTAGGGACCGGTGCCGATCGGTGCGCTTCCGTTCGGGTTTTTAAGCGGATCGGTATTCTCGTAGATATGCTTGGGCAATATCGGCGATTCTGCTGCGGTCAGCGCGCGTAACAGATAAGGCGCAGGCTGCGACAGCTCAATCACCGCCGTGTTGGCATCTGGTGTTTTCACCTCAGTCACTCTGGCGAAGTTACTGGCCCCGCGCGGGTGGTATTTCCTGAGCAATGCTATTGAATAGGCCACATCCGCAGAGGTGAAATCCTGCCCATCATGCCATTTCACTCCCTTGCGCAGATGAAAGGTATAGGTTTTGCCATCGTGACTGACTTCCCAGGCGGTGGCTAACTGCGGTTGTGGATTGAGATCGAAATCGTATTTCAGCAACCCTTCCGTCACCTTGCCGCTCACACTCAGGCTTGGCGTAGCAACGGTGGACAGCGCCACCAGCGTAGGCGGTTCGGCGTTCAAGACGATATTCAACGTGCCGCCGCGCTGTGGCTCCGGCGTTTGTGCGTATACGGTTGCACCGCTGGTGGCTAACAGGGCGTACAGCGCTAGCGTTGCTGCTAGCTTTACCGGACGCTGTTGGCGCTTTTTCCCTAAACGAAAGTCTACCCAATTCATAAGCACCTCAACCTTGTCATGCGTTGTCGTTATTTGTTTTCATCACCGTAGTGATAATCACGCATGGCCACTTGCGCGCTGACCAGTCCGCTACGAACATCTTGGGCGATAGCGTGCGCAGAACGTTCGCGCGCGTCGCCCAAACCGGCACCGCACGGCGTTTCTACCACCAGATGTTCGCCCGGCGGGATCGCCTGTCGGCCTTTACCTTTCAGTAACGCGCCGGAGGCCAGACTCACTCTACCCGGTGCGCCGTCCGCACCGCCTTCTACGCCACGAGCGGGATAAACAATGCGATCCCACGCCGCGCCCGGTAACATAGGCGCCTGCTGCCCATGGGAGATTTCGATGACTTGCCCCAACCCTCCACGCTGCCTGCCTGCGCCGCCGGAATCTGGTCGGTACTCTTTACGCCAGAACACCAGCGGGCTCATGGTTTCCAGAATCTCTATGGAGATATTGCGCACGCCGCTGGGGAACGAGGTGGTGGAAAGTCCATCCAGCGTCGGGCGACCACCGGTGGAAAAGCTGGTGATGGTAAAGCGCTGTTTGTTGACCAACCGCTCATTGGAATAGCCCGCAATCGGGTGGCCGCCCGACAGGCGGATGTTCCACAGTGATGAGGAGCCTTCGGCTGGCACCGCGCCGGGGCGCGCCTGACGCAGACAGCCAAACACCACATCCGGCAACAGCTGACCGATAATGTGGCGTGCGGCCACTGCCGCAGGGTAGGGTGCATTGACGATAGAGCCCTCCGGTGCGCTAACGCGAATCACGCCTAACGATCCGGCATTGTTAGGAATATCGGCACCAATCAGGCAGCGAATGCCAAACGAGGTGTAGGCATCGGTGTAGGCTTTCACCACGTTAACGCCTTGCGGCACATAGGGATCGGTGCCGGTAAAATCGACCTCAATGTCGCCGTCGCGAATGTGTAACGTGGCGCGAATGCGGATCGGTGCATCATAACCATCCACCAGCAGTTCATTGCTCCAGCTTCCTTGCGGCCACTGACGCACCGCATCACGCATCGCCTGTTCGGAGTGCTGTAAAATATGCTCGCCCACTGGCACCAGAGAATCGAGGGCAAATTCATCCATCATGCGGTTGAGGAAGCGGGCACCGACGTCGTTACAGGCCACCAGCGCCAGCAAATCGCCTTCAACCTGCTCCAGTTCACGCACGTTGGCGCGAATAATATCCAGCACCACCTGACTGATCTGGCCGCCATAGATAAAGCGCAGCAGCGGCAAAAACAACCCTTCGTGATAGATCAACTGACCATCCGGTCCTGGGCCTAAGCCAACGATATCTGCGACGTGCAGCGTCGAGGCGAACAAACCAACCGCCTGTTCCTGACGAAATACCGGCGTCACCATCGTCATATCGTATAGATGGCCGGTGCCTTTCCAGGGATCGTTGGTTAAAAACACATCGCCCGCCTGCATCTGTTCCAACGGAAACGCGCGCAGGAAGTGTTTGACCGATTCCGCCATCGAATTGACGTGGCCCGGCGTACCGGTAACCGCCTGCGCGATCATGCGCCCATCCGGTAAATCTATGGTCACCCCCATTTTTGCAACACTGATTTTTGACTAATGGCGGGCTTGCTTCAATCTATCCGGCGTCTCTGTGGGCGAGATGCCCGCGCCTCGATGAGTTCCGCGCCTGGTGAACCTGAAAAGGCCCTCGGCTTCAGTGAGCCATTTTTGTCGTCAGGTTTTTCAGCAGGCCGATATGCCGTTCATGTCATCAATAATCAGTCTTCGCAAAACCAGATAGGTAACTGCTGTTTAATTACTTAATAATCAGTTTCTTGATGTAGTTCTATATAACATCAGGCCTGATATTCATTGTGATTAGTTGTGATTGACCAGGCTATTCGCGCCAGTTTGTTTGCCAGAGCACAGGCGACA
>NZ_JAHWCO010000072.1:0-4538 GCF_020054415.1 Candidatus Symbiopectobacterium sp.
GATGGAAAACCCTACGGCGGCCGATGCCTTCCTGGATCGGCTGATCCACAACGCCCACAGACTGGAGCTTAAGGGAGAATCATTAAGGAAAAATAGCCCGGTAGTGGAAAGCGCAGAAGAAACACGCTAAAACGATAAAAAAGTCAGGTTCCCGGATGATCGATACGATGCGAAAAAGTGATCGACCTTAGGTGCGAATCGATGATCGATCGCATGCGAATATGCAGTGGGCCTAGGGATGGGACGAATAACGAGTGTTGCCAACGCACACGCAGCTTGAAGTATGACGGGTATAAATGAAACAGGTTTCATTTTGAATAACAAAAGGAGCAGCCTATGAGTACACGATTTCCTCCCGCATTCCTTTGGGGCGGAGCCACCGCCGCCAATCAGGTAGAAGGCGCATACGATGAAGCGGGCAAGGGACTGTCGATTGTGGACACCCTCCCAGGCGGCAAAGCACGATTAGCCATCGTTGCGTCCGAATCCTTCGATTTTTCTCTGGATACCGCGCGTTATATTTACCCTAACCACAAGGGCATCGACCATTATCACCGTTTCAAGGAAGATATCGCGCTGTTCGCTGAAATGGGCTTCAAGTGTTACCGTTTTTCCATTGCCTGGACCCGTATCTACCCTAACGGTGTGGAACAAACGCCCAATGAAGCAGGTCTGGCACACTACAATGCGGTAATTGATACCTGTCTCGCCCACGGCATTGAACCGGTTATCACGATTTATCACTACGAACTGCCGCTGCATCTGGCCACCGTCTATGGCGGCTGGAAAAACCGCGCACTGGTCTGTTTTTTCGAGCGTTTTTCTCGCACGGTGCTTGAGCGTTTCGGGCACAAGGTCAAATATTGGATGACCTTCAACGAGATCAACAGCGCGGCGCATTTTCCGATCATGAGCCAGGGGCTCGTCGTCAAAACCGGAGCCCGGGACGCACAGGCGAAATTTCAGGCATGGCATCACCAGTTTGTCGCCAGCAGTCTGGCAACAAAAATTGCCCGCGAAGTCAATCCGAACATCCAGATGGGCTGCATGATTATTTATGCCACCACCTACGCCTACGACAGCAACCCGGTTAATCAGTTGGCGGCCATGCAACGCACGCAGTCCTTCAATTTCTATTGCGCCGATGTGCAAGCCAACGGCAAATACCCCTACTATGCGCAACGATTGTGGGACTCGCTCGGTGTCACTTTAGCGATCGAACCCGGCGATCTTGAACTGCTGGCAAATCATACCGTCGATTATATCGGTTTCAGCTACTACATGTCGACCACCGTGAATGAAACCCACGCGGAGGGTGAAGACACCGAAGGCAATTTACTCAGGGGCACGCGCAACCCGTTTCTCGAGGCCAGCGAATGGGGATGGGAGATCGACCCAACCGGCCTGCGCATCGCGCTGAACCAGCTCTATGACCGATACGGTAAGCCCCTATTTTTGGTCGAAAACGGATTAGGGGCGATCGATAAACCCGACAGCAACCTCTACGTGGCGGACGATTACCGCATCAATTATCTGCGCCAGCATATTGAGGCGATGGCTGATGCCATTGCTGACGGTGTGACACTGATGGGCTATACCCCTTGGGGCTGTATCGATCTGGTCAGCATGTCGACGGGCGAAATGTCCAAGCGCTATGGCTTTATTTATGTCGATCTCGATGACACTCTTTCTGGCAGCGGCGATCGCCACAAGAAAAAATCCTTCGCATGGTATCAAAAGGTCATTGCCACCCACGGCGAAGATCTCACGCCCTAAAAATGGCGCAAAAAAAAACGCTTGCCAATAAACGGCAAGCGTTGAATAAGATCAGGTCATAAAAGACTACAGTAGAGTGCCTCACTCAACGTAATGTCCGAAAAGCCCGATGGTGTCGTGAAATGCAGTGAAAACGGCTAATCACAACGTCATCTGGAGGTGGACGATAGGCACCTGTAAACGGCTCTGCGTCATTCCCAGGATTATGAAGCCGAAGCAAACATAGAAGGCGGAATGAGCATCTACGGGGTTATACTAGCATGAACCGTGCCAGATCGTCGTGGTATTGAAAACAAAAAAAATAAATCAACCTAATTGATTGAAAAATATATAATTTAAAACGCATCGATTTCTCAAACCATCCTCCTGGCCGATAGCTTGCGCCAAGCATGAATAACCCAACTGTCTCCGAATAGAGACACAAGGTTGTGTTTTATTTTTTAATATTTTATTTCAATCGCTTATATGTCTCTAGATGGAGACATATAAACAGGGCTTCTGTCGCCATTTTCAAACAATCTGCTGAACTATCCCGCAATAAAGTTACGCAGATCCTGATGTAACTGTTGCAGCGATTTTTCATCAAGATAGGGCAAATGCCCCGACTCATACCGATTAAATTGCAGATTAGCGCGCAGTTTTTCAGGCAAAGAGAGGTGATTGAGGTGATATTGCGCGACAAAGTAAGGCGTCGCCAGATCGTAGATCCCCCCGAGCACCATCACTTTCATGCGCGGATTCATTTTCATGGTTTCGGACAATGCAGGCAGTAGATTGAAAGAACGGTTTTCTGGCGTCATATTCCAATAGTAAATGGCATTCGAGTCAGAAACATAATCTTGCACCGTATTCACGTTCAATGCTTTTGCCAGATAGTCGCGGTACGCGGAAATAAACCCAGAGCCGATAGTCATAACCGGATCGTAATCGCTCCGCGCAGCCATTTTATCCAGCGAGGCGCCTCGATAACGGCCGTCAGTACGGCTGACCGTATCGCCCTGCACTGTCAGCAGTTGTTTAACAAACAGCGGGCCTGAAACGCGCAAATCAGCCTTAACCCATTCCCGCGCAGGTATACCGGTGTAGCAGGCAAGTTGCTCAGCAAGCTCTGCTTTCTGCGATTCTGGCAGGAGACTTCCCTGAGCCAACGCCTGTGCATAAGGACCAAGGGAAAACTGTTCAACCTCAGTCAGAAAATGATCCAGATTTTCTGCGACGTTTGCCGAATGCTGATAGTAATGGGCGATTGCCGCATAGGTTGGCAACGCTAGGTAATAGGGCTGATCGATGCCGGGGTTGGATTCAGGACGATCGATATCAATATCCTTGCTCAAATACTGCGACAGCAAAATAATACCGTTGACATCGACGTTGTGCTGAACCTTCAGCCGGTTTGCCAGCGCCACCGTACGCGTCGTACCGTAACTCTCACCAAGCAGGTAACGCGGCGCATTCCAGCGCTGATAACGGCTCAGAAACTGCGTGATAAATTGCGCAAACGCGTGTGCGTCTCCATTAATGCTGTAGGTGTCATTCTCCTTTTGACGCTTCTGCGCCTGCCGCTCCTGAACATTGGCCGCATTGCTGATAAACTGACCAAATCCGGTGCCCGGCGCATCGATAAAGACCAGATCGCTGACATCAAGCAGAGAATAGGCATTATCGATAACCGGATAAGGCGGCAATACGGGTTTATCCGGCGTGCTGGTGACCACCCGCTTTGGCCCTAAACCTCCCATATGCAGCCACACGGAAGAAGAGCCCGGTCCGCCGTTATAGATAAACGTGATCGGCCGATTCTCCGGCTTCGCCGTCTTCTCCACCGACTTAAAGTAGGCCACGTAGGACAAGGTCGCGATCGGTTCATCGGGATCGTCCGTATTCAGTGCTAATGCGCCCGCTTTGGCACGATAATTAAGGAGACCCTGGTTAAGTTTCACTTGCCCTTCACTCATCACAACATCACTCGGTGCCGGAGCCTGTTCCGGTACTGGCGGCGGTGATGCCATGGCAAACGCGGAGCTTAAGCATAACGACATAATTATAAAAACAAAACGTTGCAAGTTATTTATGGTATTCATTTTACATTACCATCCTTATTGGAACCATTTCGTTTCCGATGTCCATCCCCTCAATTTCATGCACTGATTGAAAAGGGCCTGGCTGCTACCACTATTAACATCCACCACATAACTTTGTGTTTCTGGTCGTTTCCCTATGATATATTCTTCATTTTGACAGTTGCCATTTTTCCAACACGGCAAATAGTAGGACGTATATTGCGTTTGCTGCGCCACTTCATTTTTCACAGGGAATTTTTCTTTGCTCAGGGTTTCACAGGCACCTTTCGAGATAGTGAAATCCTCAGCTTTTACGCTGCTTTTCACCCATTGCGTCGTACAACCAGAAAGCAGAAGTGTGGCAAACAATAATGTAAACTTAATATTCATTTCGATTCCTTTTAATACAGATTTCTTACCTTCGGCATAAAATTGTATTATTTGTTCATTTCTTGCGTAGCAATTTATACGATCAATGACATATCGTTTAACTTGCGTTTAGTACTAAAAAGGGAAATATCGAACGAGAAATGAAAAGTATTCGGCTGTTTTGTCTAAATAAAAACGGCTTTGTTGAATAAATAGAACTTTTGGGTAATCATCGGAGCAGATCACCACAGTTGTTTCAAAATCAGGTCTCCATGGCAAAACAAAATTTTAAAATCACCAACTGGCCCTCTTATAACAAGGCCCTCAAGCAGC
>NZ_JAHWCO010000707.1:0-1369 GCF_020054415.1 Candidatus Symbiopectobacterium sp.
AAACCATTTTGCAGGATTTTTATCAGGTTACGTTCCGCAAGAAGTTATATGGAGACCTGGAAAGCCTGCAGGTAGATCTGGACAACTGGTTGTGGCATTACAATAATGAGCGAACTCATCAGGGAAAAATGTGCTGCGGGCGTACACCGATGGCCACTTTACTCGATGGAAAACGGATCTGGGCAGAAAAGAATCTGAACCAGATGTAATCTGACAGACACCTGTATAAATAATCGGTAACTGTCAGATCAGGTCTGAGCTAGTACATATAAATTGACGAACACTAAGGGTCACGCCTACAAACCCACCAACCCACCGAGATCTTTTTAAGCAAACTGATTACAGAACGTTAAATTAACCCCGTCGGCCCTTCAGCGGCCCATTTCCACCCGAACGTGCAAAAACGGGGAATTAGCGTCGGTCGTCGAACAGAGTGGCCAGTTCATCATCGGACAGGCCGGTCGATATTTTGACAATTACGTGAGCCTGTTTAAGATTTTGTGTAAATGCCTTTTCTCAGTAGTGCCCGTCCAGGCGGTCACCGAACTCGATAATAAAGCGGCTCATTGCCATACGCCAGCCCCGTAGTGGCATCGTCCATTTCTGTGAGGCGGCCTGGATTGCCAGCCACACGACTTTTTTCACTGCATCGTCCGTCGGGAACACCTTGCGTTTTTTTGATTGCATGCCGGATCACACTGTTCAGCGACTCGATGGCGTTGGTTGTATAGATGACTTTGCGGATGTCTGCCGGGTAAGCGAAGAACGTCGCCAGGTTAGCCCAGTTTGTCTGTCAGCTCCGGCTTATCTGCGGATAGCTGCTGTCCCAGGCACTGGCGAACGCTTCCAGCGCCTGCATACCTGCTTCTTCTGTGGGGGCCTGGTAGATGGCTTTCAGGTCGTGGGTGACTGCCTTATAGTCCTTCCAGGGCACGAACCGAAGGCTGTTGCGCACCATATGCACGATACATCGCTGGATACGTGCCTCCGGATACACAGCGTTGATGGCGCCAGTGAAGCCTTTCAGGCAGTCAACACAGGCGATGATGATATCGTTCAGACCACGGTTTTTCAGCTCCATCAGCACGTTAAGCCAGAACTTTTCACCTTCATTCTCGGCCAGCCACATACCCAGCAGTTCTTTCTGGACTCCGATATTGATACCCAGTGTCAGGAACACATATTTGTTGATGACGCTGCTGTCCTGTCTGACTTTCAGAACGATACAGTCAAGATAAACAATGGGATATATCGCATCCAGTGGGCTATTTTGCCATTCGGCGACCTGCACCATCACGGCATCGGTGATTTTGGATACCAACGTCGGCGAGACATCAGCGTCATACAGTTCTTTGAACGCGGCAGCGAT
>NZ_JAHWCO010000228.1:0-1253 GCF_020054415.1 Candidatus Symbiopectobacterium sp.
ACACTGCGTAACCGATTGCAACGGCTCAATCGCAAGACGCTCGGATATTCAAAATCATCCGAAATGCACGATAGGATCATCGGTACTTACATCGAACGCGAGTACTACGTTTGATGCTACATCAACTCATTGAATACACGAGCCTCATTTCTGGTTCGATGAATTAAAAAAACGTACACATGTCGAAATGATCAGTATCATCGACACCACCTGCCAGTTGATTAAACAGCGACATTTGCACGCTGTTGGATTACTGGCCACCACCGCCACGTGCAAAGCAAAAATTTATCAGGATAACCTTAGCGCACTCGGCATCGTCTGTAAGACTCCTGACGACGCTGCACAGCAAGCGGTAATGGAAAGCATTTATGCTTACAAGGCAGGCCATATTGCCGATGCGCATCGACTTCTGGCTCCAGTCAGAGACAGACTACTTGATGCTGGCGTGGAAAAACTGATCCTCGCTTGTACTGAGCTGCCGTTAATTCTCCAACACGATATGGCATCCGCACCAGAACACTACATTGACGCAACGGATGCTCTGATCAAAAAAACCGTTGAGTGGCATTTCGCTCACTCTCCACGCCATCCGAGCAATCAGGGTACGCCTCATCACCCGATTGCCGCCTGAACATGCGGTCAAACTGCTTGCACGCACGCTGACCGCGATAAAGAGCGTTAAATTGCCCTGTTTTTCTCCGCAACGCAGAAAAAAGGGCGATTTGCCTAATCTCTCAGCAAACGATCGCCCTTTGTATATTCTTCCTTTGACATCCCCGCAGCACACCGTTATTATGCGCCCCGTTCACACGATTCCTCTGTAGTTCAGTCGGTAGAACGGCGGACTGTTAATCCGTATGTCACTGGTTCGAGTCCAGTCAGAGGAGCCAAATTCAAAAAATCAGATGTCTCCGGCATCTGATTTTTGCTTTTTTATTCAAGAAAATAATGCAAGAATCCTTTCCCGACACGCGCCAACGTTCCCTCCGCATCGGGTGAATTTGGTGGTCAGATATGGGGTCTTTCCGGTTCGATAAAGGAGTGACCCTCATATGTCCCTTGACGTGTACTAGCTCAAATCTGATCTGACAGTTACCGATTATTTATACAGGCGTCTGTCAGATTACATCTGGTTCAGATTCTTTTCTGCCCAGATCCGTTTTCCATCGAGTAAAGTGGCCATCGGCGTACGCCCGCAGCACATTTTTCCCTGATGAGTTCGCTCATTATTGTAATGCCACAACCAGTTGTCC
>NZ_JAHWCO010000494.1:0-8096 GCF_020054415.1 Candidatus Symbiopectobacterium sp.
TCAGGTGGGTGAAGCCATGGCCATGGTCAAAGCGCTTAACCGGATCACGCTATTAGGAATGCCGAACAGTATTCGCATCACGTAACAATCGACCCGTATGGGGCGCAGTCGTCACAAGTTCTGATTTATTCAACAAAGCCAAATCCTGATGAAATTACTCAGTTAGTGATTCGGATGCATGAGCGTTGCGAACACTGATGTGGTATCAGGTATAGTTTCCTGCCACCATGATCGGGGAAGACCCATAAATGAACACTACTACGCGACTTATTGTTTTCCTGTTAGCACTGGCGGCCATCGTTGGCGCGGGTGCCTGGCTGGCTGCGCGCGACTACCAACCCACCATTGATAACCTCAATAATCTGCTGACAGCATGCAAAACGGAGAAACGCCAGCAGGATGAGGCGATATCAGCCCAAAACAACGGCGTGGCGGCATTAAAACTTTTAGCAGACCTGCGAGAAGCCAGCGCAAAAGCAAAACAAGAGGAAACCCGTAAATCGGCACAGACGGAGTATGCCGCCACTAATGCCGTTCTGTCTGAACAAACCAGGGGTGAAGCATGTGCGGCTGCGTCAGCGGCGTTTGATGATGAGCTACGGCGGGAGCGTTCGAAATGAAGCGCTTAATACTTGTGGGTGTTTTGCTACTGTCTGGATGTGGAGAAACCCCACGCCCGGATCCTGTTTATGTCGAAGTGAAAGTGCCCGTGCCGGTATCGCGTAAAACTGCCGAGGTATCAAGACCGGTGTTCGCTGTTGACCAGTTAAAAATAGGCGCACACATTGATCAGCAGATGCGGTCGCTGCGTGCAGAACGTCACTAGCGCATAGGCTACGAGAAGAAATTAGAAGCGGCAATTTATGCATGCAGGGAGTAAAATAAGTTCCCCAATAGCACGCACTCTATACAGGCCATCATTGAACAGATCGATGGGTGGTTAACAGTCCGATATGCCGTTAAACCGTTAAGTTAATCAGGTATCATAGTGAAACATATAACGTATGGTAACACTTGGTGGGGTGAGCAGTGGCTGAATGCCTTTACCCACATTGATTATGATAACCGATTGCCGCGTGGAAGATCTTATGCCAATAAAGGTGCGGTAAAAAATTTTACGGTGGCTGGAGGTGCTATTCACTCCGAAGTACAGGGGTCTCGCTCACACCCTTATAAGGTTTCTATCCAAGTTCCTTCATTGCCTAAGACGCAGGTTGATATACTGCTTGATGAGCTGGTAGCCGATCCTAGTGTTATTGCTCGTCTACTCAATCGGGAGTTAGCGCCCTCGGTGTTAACTCAATCAAAGCGCCTTGGCATTTCAGTCTTTCCATCACAATGGAACGATCTGACGATGCGTTGTTCCTGCCCAGATTGTGCAGTGCCTTGTAAACACCTTGCAGCAACCATTTACCTAGTCAGTCGAGAAATTGACAACAATCCATTTCTTGTGTTTTCCATTAGAGGTGTTGATCTGGTTCAACAGCTAAAAGTTCGTGGTATTCATGTCAAGCGCCAAGTAGAAACCAATGTTCCCTGTCTGTCGGCGTTGTTGTTAAAAGAGGAAGGCGTCTCTGCGGAAGTTGTTCCTTTTGAGCCTGCGGCTCTGGATATGCTGCCTTATGCTGATTTGCCCTCGTTGTCTGAACCACTACTGGCTGTACTGACATCTCGACCTGCATTCTTCACTGGGGGAGATCTGCGCTTAGTGATGCAAAAAATATTGACGCGAGTAGCCAAGGAAGCACGTAATACGTTGTACGGGCAGCGTTTGGTGGATATGCCGCAAGTCACCTTATTACCTCATCACTGTCCTCGTATTACATTAACAATGGATGGGGATATTGTTATTGGCGGTATTAATAATATTCATACCATCTTCTCTCTGGATGCCGCATTAGCACAACTGACACTCTCAGACTTACAGGACAGGCAACCTGAGGTGGCGGCATTATTCCACTTGCGTATGATAGCGTTACATCTGCTTACCAAGGGAGCGGTGGTGCCGCAAGTGTTCACGGTTGAGGGAAATGAACTGAGGGTACGTTGGTTGCCTGCTATGCTAGATAGAACAGTGGCTGATCAGATCCAGCGTCTGGCCTATGGTCTGCCTTCACATTTAGTCACGTTGACCCCGAATCAGTCCCTCTCTCCTGTGATGCAGTCCAGTACTCTTTGTGCGGTATTTCTTGGTCACTATATGCATATATGGTCTGAGTTCAGTAAAGAAAAACCACCCAATACTAAAATCCTGTCTCTATTATTCAGTAACCACTCGGAACATTTTGATGATCCTGGGGAAGGTGCTATTGGCCCGGCTTTATACACTTGGCTAGCACGTTATCACCTAGCTGAACGGAACTACGTGCCAGTCTTGAGTCTGAATGAAAGCGTGAACGGGAATTTTGAAGTTGCTCTAGCTGTTCAGTCGAAAGCAACATTGCTGGGGCCACCCGTTTCGTTACACACTGTTCTCTCCGATGAGGACTGGAGCCAGCATCGTTTTGGCGTTTTACAAACGGTCGTTTTATTAGCAGAGTTTTTTCCACCTCTTGATGACTATCTGAGACAAGGTGCCGGTTCTCCTATTGAGCTGACGTCTGAGCAGCTGCCAGAGTTATTATTCAATACGCTTCCCGCCATTCAGTTACTTGGTATTCGAACTTTGTTACCCAAGGCTCTGGAGAGGTTGCTACGTCCACGTTTGTCTATGAAAGTCTCTAGCAAGACTCCGGGTCTGACGGGGGGGTACTTGGGTGCAGGTGATATACTGACCTTTGACTGGCGTGTGGCGCTTGGCGAACACCAACTCACCCGTACTGAATTCGAACGCTTAGTTCATGACGTAACGGGCGTAGTTCGATTCAAGGGTGAATATGTCTATCTTGATCCTGACGAAATTGCACGTCTTAAAACTCACTTGGCGCGTCCCTCTGGATTATCAGGCACTGAATTGCTACGCATTGCGTTAGCGGGCGAATATTCGGGAACGCAAGTATTGATCGACGACAATATGCAACAGTTGCTGAAAGAATTGCGAGAAACTGGTGATGTACCTTTGCCGAATGATCTTAAGGCTACCTTACGACCTTACCAGCAACGGGGCTATACTTGGTTACTGCGAAATTTACGCATGGGGTTCGGTAGCGTTATTGCAGATGATATGGGACTGGGGAAAACGCTACAGGTTATCAGTACTCTTCTTAAGCTAAAAGAGGATGGCGAACTTGATCAGGCCAAGGCTCTGGTCGTCGTTCCTACCAGTTTGCTAACTAACTGGCAAAAGGAAATAACCCGCTTTGCACCCAAACTCATTCTTGGTGTATTTCATGGCAGTAAACGTGAGTTGTCCCTCGATAGGCCAGATATTCTGCTGACAACTTACGGCATCGTTCGTAGCGCGATAGTTTCGCTCAAAGTTTTCTCTTGGCGGGTATTGGTTATTGACGAGGCGCAAAATATCAAGAATCCATCGGCGGCACAGACCAAGGCAATCAAAACCATTCCTGCGGCAGGCTATATCGCCATGAGTGGAACGCCTGTTGAAAACTGTCTATCCGAGTACTGGAGCATGATGGACTTCGCGAATCGTGGTTATCTTGGCACGCTAAAACAATTTGAGAAAGAATACACTACACCGATTCAGACTGACCGTGATCGACAGGTGGCAGAACGCTTTCGACGCGTTACGGCACCATTCTTACTGCGTCGTCTCAAATCTGATCGAAATGTTATCAGTTATTTGCCTGATAAAGTTGAAAGTGATCAATACTGTGTTTTGACAGCACTCCAAACGGCATTGTACGAGTCTGTCGTGCAAGAAGGTTTGAAGGCTGTTGAGGCTGAGGAAGATAAGTTTAAACGCCAAGGGCTGGTTCTCCAAATGATTTTGGAACTGAAGCAGATTTGTAATCATCCAGACCAGTATTTGAAGCAACCTGCCGGTGATCCAATGGGTTCTGGGAAAATAGTACGTCTATTCGACCTGCTCGATGATTTGCATGCCAGCCACGAAAAAACACTGATTTTCACTCAGTTCAGAAAGATGGGCGAATTGTTGGCTTACTGGTTGCAGCAACGATATGGACAGTTGCCAATGTTTCTACATGGTGGTCTTTCCCGTGCCAAACGGGATGCAATGGTGGAAAGATTCCAGACTGATCGCACCGTTCGGGTGTTTCTGCTTTCTCTCAAGGCAGGAGGAACAGGACTTAATTTGACTGCTGCCTCGAATGTAATCCACTTTGATTTATGGTGGAATCCTGCAGTGGAAGCGCAAGCCACTGATCGAGCCTATCGGATAGGGCAAAAGCAAAATGTGCAAGTACACCGTTTTATCACCAGTGCGACTTTTGAAGAGCGTATCAATGAAATGATCCAGCGTAAACGCGAATTGTCGGACATGGTGGTGAGTCAGGGAGAGCAATGGATAGGTAATCTAGATGCTCAAGATCTCAATGCTCTTTTTTCACTCTCATAGGTTTTTTTGAATAAATATATTTTATGCTGTCCCTCCAGTGAAACTGCTGATCATGACAACGTAAAATCGTGTAGTTAGGCCACATAAGAAAACGGCACACCTAAGATGACAAGCATTTTCTGCCAAAACGAGTATGGCAAAACAGCACAATTCCCTATTATTCAACAAAGCCCATCAGGACTGTGGTGATGGCCATATCTGAGTAGTAGAGCGGTCGTCCACGCCGTTCAGTAGTGTTTTTTTCCGTCCATGCAGCAATGGCTGATTCATCTAGCCATACGGTTAGAGAACCGTGCTGCTTTAGGGCCTTGTTATAAGAGGGCCAGTTGGTGATTTTAACATTTTGTTTTGCCATGGCGACCTGATTTTGAAACAACTGTGGTGATCTGCTCCGATGATTACCCAAAAGTTCTATTTATTCAACAAAGCCATCCTCAGGGCATGTGCCCCCAGTGCCAGGTGCTAGGCGTAGTGGATCAGCCCAATCTTGAACGATTGTTCGATCGTAGCCGATCCCTCAATCAGGGCGCGATTCGCTTTCCCACGTTTGCGCCCGGGAGCTACCGTTGGAAACGCTATGTCTGCTCTGGGCTGTTTGATAATGACAAGCCGTTGTCAGACTATTCTTCCGACGAGTGGCAGACCTTACTGTATGAAGACGATCTCACGGTGACACAGCCTTTACCCGGATGGCCAGCAACCGCACGCTATCAGGGGGTGATCCCGCGCTTTCGACGAGCCTATCTTGATCATGAACCCAGCCGTTTAACGCAGGCGGAGCGAGAAGGGTTGGCTGCGGTGATAGCTCGCCAGATCTGTCCTGATTGTTTGGGGGCGCGGCTTAATCCCACTGTATTGTCGTGTACCATCTAGGGCAACTCGATTGCGGACTGCGCGGCAATGGACGTCGGGCAGTTGCTTATTTTTTTGCGTGGTTTAGCGATTGCTCCGGTTGCCTCGGTGGTAGCGGCAATGATTGAGCGACTGGAGCACATGGTGACGTTGGGCTTGGATTATCTGGGGCTGGCGCGCGCGCGACAGCAAGTCTGTCCGGTGGGGAAGCGCAACGTGTCAAAATGGTGAGGTATTTGAACAGCAGCCTTGCCGATATTGCCTACATCTTTGACGAGCCTAGTGCAGGCTTGCATCCCCGTGATGTGCATCAACTCAATGCCTTGTTGCGCGGTTTGCGTGATAAGGGCAATACGGTGCTGGTGGTGGAGCACGATCCGGACGTTATCGCCATTGCCAATAGCATTGTTGATATGGGACCAGCCACTGGTATTAACGGCGGGCGGGTGGTTTATCAGGGGGACTATGCCGGGTTACGGCGCTCGGATACGCCTACTGCCCGTGCGCTGTCCCGTCCCTTACGTCTCAATACCCAACCGCGCAAGGCAACCGGGCAATTACGGTTGCACGATGTTTCTTTGCATAACCTGCATCACCTTAACGTGTCATTCCCCATGGTGACGCTCACCGTGGTCACTGGCGTAGCCGGGTCGGAAAAAAGCACGTTAGTGAACAGGTTGTTACCGCGCTACTATCCGCATGCCGTGCTGATCGACCAACGTGCGCTTGGTGGAACGCGTCGTTCAACGATTGCAAGCTATATGGGGATTGCGGAGTCCGTCCGCGCGTTGTTTGCGCGTGTCAGTGGGCATTCTGCCAGCCTGTTTAGCAACAACGGACAAGGCGCTTGTCCGGAATGCCGCGCAACACTAGAGCGAGAACGTTTCATCAGGGCCTGATCGACGCCTGTACTCATTTGTGCACCTTGGCGCTGGTGCGTGAGCATGAACGCCAGCGCATGCGGCAATTGGCGTTCTATGATAATTTGACGGGAATGCCCAACCGCAGCCTGCTCGAAGCCACCACCGATCAAACTATTGTCGCCGCCACTCGCGACGACGACGAGATGGCATTTTTGTTTATCGATCTCGATCGCTTCAAACAAATTAACGATTCGCTGGGACATCCGGTGGGGGACGAACTGTTGCGACAGGTAGCCGCACGCTTGCGCCATGAATTGCGGGCTGTGGACATTGCCGGGCGACTTTCTGGTGATGATTTTGTTGTGATTTTGCAGGGATGCGGTATGGGCCAGGTGGGTGACAGAGTCGAGTAGATTCAGTCGATATTGGCTGAACCCATGGTGCTGCTGGGTACCAATGTGTCGATATCCGCCAGCGTCGGGATCGCCATGTTTCCGGCTGACGGCCGAGATTTGGATACGTTGCTGCATCGTGCCGATATGGCGATGTATCAGGCCAAAAGTGGTGGACGTGGGCAATCTCGTTTCTACAGCAATGAAATGAATCAATTGGCACAAGAACGTCTTGTGTTGGAAAGCGCACTGCGCCAGGCATTAAAACTCAATCAGCTCTCCTTGCACTACCAGCCACAAATTGAGCTGGAAACCGGGAAATTGTACGGTGTGGAAGCGCTGGCGCGCTGGACGCACCCGGAGCTTGGCAGTATTCCGCCAACGCGTTTTATTCCGCTGGCAGAGGATTGCGGATTGATCGCCGTTCTGGGCCGCTGGGCGCTGCACGAAGCATGCTGCTAATTGGCCGCCTGGTGTGACGAAGGGCTGCAGGTGCCCTCGGTTTCGGTCAACCTGTCGCCCACCAGTTTCCACAACCTCGATCTGCCGCACATGATTGCTTCTACGCTCGCCAGTCATGCGTTGTCGCCGGAGCATTTAACCCTCGAACTCACCGAAAACGTTCTGCTCGATACCAATCCCAACACCATGAAAACCATCGCTGAAGTGCGTGAGCAGGGGGGGGGGGGGTGCCTGTCGATGGATGATTTCGGTACAGGCTATTCCAGTCTCAGCTATCTGCGGCGCTTGCCAGTAACCGAACTAAAGCTGGATCGCAGTTTTGTCGCCGATTTAGAGGCGGATGAAGCCGCGCGGGCGTTGAGCAGCGCTATTTTGGGGATCGGCAGTAGCCTGTTCCTGACTGTGGTTGCGGATGGCATTGAAACACCGGCGAAAAATCGCTTTCTGCGTGAGCAGGGTTATCCGGTGGCACAAGGCTACCTGTTTGCCAAGCCAATGGCTCCCGAACAGATGAGGTGTTGGTTAACGGAGCGCAAACAGTGTGGTGCCGATGGTTCAGTCTCAATTGAGGATGCGGAGCGTCACTAAACCCGCGTTCGGGCTGATTGTTTCCTAATGTTTCATATGAGTAATGTATTAACGAAAAACTGCATAACCCCTTACGCTGTAAACAGTTACACCAGCAAAAATAATAAGGGATGGCAGTAAATGATAAAAGAATAGCAGTGGATGTGGGATTGGCGTGTCTTTCTTCTTCCGTATGGGCGGTGGACTATGGTGATTATGCCCAGGTGACCGTGGATCGTCTGATCCATGATTATCCTAGATGTTATCGTGGTACGGAAAATTTTGCCGGCGCTGCGGACTGGATGTAGCAGCGCATGCTGTCATCCTGTTATACCGCAGTGGCTTTGTTGAATAAATAGATATTATGCTGCGTAGCCATAAAGGCTGCGGATTCCCTTGACGTAAAATCAGTATGTTAAATCCAGAGCGTGGTGATGCATCCCGGAGCGATCAGCATTTTAATCCAAAACAGGCGTGTCA
>NZ_JAHWCO010000622.1:0-9800 GCF_020054415.1 Candidatus Symbiopectobacterium sp.
AAGCCCTGTAGCCATCCGTGTTTGCATGACTGACGACGGTAACGCTGATGGCCACTTTTGCCATAACCGTGTTTTTTCACAGGAGATGTCTGTTCACAAAACGGGCATCTTACATCAACTTTATCCACTGTATTCCACATCTAAAACCGGACATTTCACACTGCAATCAACATTGAATACACGACCCGTGAACGGTCTGCCGATGCAGATTGGCCTGAATATGCTGCTGCAACAAAAGAAACCGCACCGCTTACTGATCGAACAGACCGGCTTGGGACATCCAAAGCAGATTCTTTCGTTGTTCACCGCTGAAAGTTATCAACCCTAGATCAGTTTGCAGGCATCACTTTGCCTGTTAGATGCGCGGCAGTTACAGGACGCACGTTATAGTGAAAACGAAAACTTTCGCGATCAGTTAGCTGTGGCAGACATTATCGTTGCCAACAAGCAGGATACCTACAGCACAGACGACATCGCCGCGCTACAGCGTTGGCAGCAGGCCTAAGCAGGCGATCGCACTATCGTGAGCGCCGCACAGGGTGAAATCGATGTGTCACTGCTTGATGAGCCACGCCGCAATACGCGCGAACTTCCTGATGGTGCGCATCATCATTCCCATGCTTCAGAACGTGGATTGGCCGCATTGCGCCTGCCAGTCGGCGAAGCCTGGCGCCGCGCACTCAATGAAGGGCAAGGATACTTTGCCTGTGGCTGGATTTTCTCCCCAGAAAAGCAGTTTTCCACTGCCGCACTGTTGGATTGGGTTCTGTTGACGCCGGTCGACCGCATTAAAGGAGTGATGCGCATTCCCGAAGGTACATTGATTATCAATCGGCAGGGATTGGAACTGCATATTGAAACCAAACCGCTTCCTCCGCTAGACAGCCGAATTAAGTTAATTCACACCGCATCGGCACCGTGGAATCAGTTACAAAGCCAGCTATTGAGCTATAGTTTAAGTTCATAGGAATACAATGAAGTAATTTTATTAATATTTTTAGCTTGTTGCATGTCACAATGTCAGTTTTTCGCCATTCTACTGCTCAACGCAGCAGGTGTGGCGCTGTTCTTTTCTTGGTATCTTCCCGTTAATCACGGATTCTGGTTTACCCTCGACAGCGCCATCTTTTTCTACTTTAACCAGAACCTAGCAACCAGTCCGTTGCTGCTGTATACGGTAGCTATCACCAACAACCGCGCTTTCGATGCCTGTGCACTGCTGGCGATGGTGTCACTTTATTTTTACCATTACCAGCGCGGGGATAGCACTGAACGCCAGCGTTTACTGATCATAGGCGTGGTCATGCCGATTACCGCCGTGGTGCTGAATCAGTTGGGCCACTTGCTGCCAGTACAGTACGCCAGCCCAACCTATTACTTTAGTGATATCAATCGGGTTGGCGAACTGACCGGCTGGCCGACTAAAGATGCCTCCCGCGACAGCTTCCCTGGCGACCATGGCATGATACTGATGATTTACTCCGCTTTTATACTGCGCTATTTTCCGCGCCGTTCATTTTTGATATCATTGGTCATCGTGGTTGTTTTTACCGCACCGCGTGTCATGATCGGTGCCCACTGGTTTACCAACATCGCGGTGGTTCCCCTGTCTGTGGTTTTGGTGGCACTAAGCTGGTGGCTGATCTCGCCGGCCAGCGATGAAATGATTAATTTTTTTCATCGTTCATTACCAGCACGTTACCGTCGCTAAAAGCCCCCTCTTTAACGCACCGTCCCCCAACTACACCGGCATCCTGGCCTCAAGCGCCTGGATGCCGTGCTGCCATCTGTATGTCATCCGTTTGCGCTATGGTTACCGCGTTTTTTTAGGATAACGCCCATCCGTAAATTTACGATTTATTACCTCATTAATTCTTATAAAGAATTTCCATAAAAAGGCTCGCAATCGTCGGAGCGTTAGGGTAGTCTCGGTAAAGTTTGAGTTTTACCGAACGCGGTTATTCTTGGAATGGAAGAAATTATGTGCGATTCCACACATTTTCATCCTCAAGTGGTTGGTCCAGGTAAAACTCTGTTTTAGTCTAACTCTCGTTTCGTTTCGGCGTTTATATATGGCGTAGTTGCATACATGACGATGGTGGTCGTTAAGGAAATCAAGGGAACATAACGATAATGGTCAAATCTCAACCGAGCCTGATATATATCTGGCGGGCAATTCCCGCGATGGCACTTGCGCTATCTGCCTGTACAAATACAGGATCTCATCAGGCACAAACTGATCGTTCTGCAATAAATGATAAAGACAGTCTTTTATCGCAGGCCTCTCAGGACGAATTTGAAGCCATGGTGCGTAACTTGGACATCAAATCCAAACTGATGGATCAATATGCCAGTTGGAAAGGTGTACGTTATCGTTTAGGCGGTGACAGCCGCAAGGGTATTGATTGTTCTGCCTTTGTTCAACGTACCTTCCGTGAACAATTTGGCATGGAACTCCCACGTTCGACTTATGAACAGCAGGAATCGGGCATTCAGGTTCAGCGCGGCAAACTTCGCCCCGGCGATTTGGTGCTGTTCCGGGCTGGTTACACCGGTCGTCACGTTGGCATCTACATTGGTAATAACCAGTTTGTTCATGCCTCCGCCCGTGCGGGTGTGATGATTTCCAGCATGGACGATGCCTACTGGAACAAACGTTATCAGGAAGGTCGCCGCATTTTCAGCAAAGGCGCCACCAGTTAACGGTATGACCAGTTAGTCACATTTCCCTTGATGTGCAAAACGAAAACAGAGAGCCGCTTAATCAGCGGCGTTTTTTTATCATGATGAGGCATACACCAACCGCCGCGCTCCGTGCTGAACGTAACGCTTGATGAAAAGCTGTTCAACTCTCTGATATAAAGTAGGTTACGCGTAATTTTCATGGTAAAAAGGGACGCGCTGACCTATTACCCATAGGCGGCAACATCGGTTTTACCTATATTCAGGTGATCCAAATGAAAATCACCGCAACTTTGGTCTAATGCCAGATCATTGCACGGCTTTGCAGGAGAAACACAGCGCAATGCTAAAACGTGTGGCCACCCTAGCTTTGCTCGGTTCTCTTTGTTGGGGAGCCCTTGCCGACACCATCCAACAGAACACCTCGTTCGCCTCGTTGGGAGAGCCTAAATATCCCGAGGGATTCACGCATTTTGGCTACGTCAATCCTGACGCGCCCAAAGGGGGGAGCATCAAGCTCAGCGCTCTGGGAACGTATGACAACTTCAACCGTTTTGCGTTACGCGGCGTGGCGGCTGAGCGTACCGAACGCCTGTACGATACGCTGTTCACTTCATCTGATGATGAGCCGGGTAGCTTTTACCCGCTGATTGCACTGCATGCACGCCATGCTGACGATTTTCGTTGGATGGAAGTGGAACTGAACCCAAAAGCCACGTTTCACGACGGCTCACCGATTTTAGCCTCTGATGTGGCCTTCACCTTCACTATGTTTATGACACAAGGGGTTCCACAGTTCCGCGTGGTGTACAAAGGCGTCACGGTGACTGCTATCGGGCCGCGCACCGTGTGGCTGGAAATGCCTGAGCCGGATAAAGAACGACTGCTGGGACTGCTGACATTGCCCGTTATGCCTGAAAGTTTCTGGAAAAATCACAGTCTTGCCGATCCGTTGTCCTATCCCCCACCGGCCAGTGGCCCCTACCGCATCACCTCCTACCGCACCGGCCAATACGTGACCTACAAACGGGTACAAGACTATTGGGGTGCCGATCTTCCGGTGAATCGCGGTTTGAATAATTTCGACCAAATCCGTTACGACTACTATCTGGATGACAGTGTCGCGCTGGAAGCGTTCAAAGCGGGCGCTTTCGATCTGCGTGTCGAAGGATCCCCCAAGCACTGGGCAACGCAGTATCAGGGCGGTAACTTCGCTCGGGGTTATATCGTCAAGCGCGATCGGACAAATCAAGCGGCGCAGGATACCCGCTGGCTGGTGTTCAATATGGAGCGTCCGCTGTTTCATGATCGCCGCATCCGACAAGCCATTGGGCTTAATTTTGATTTTAACTGGATGAACAAGGCGTTCTATTACAACGCTTATCAGCGCGTTAACAGCCTGTTCCAAAACACAGAATATGCCGCGCAAGGTACCCCCAGCCCAGAGGAATTAAAATGGCTGGAGCCGCTCAGGGACAAAATACCGCCTGAAGTCTTTGGCCCCAGCTTTCAACCACCAGAGAGTGATGGCAGCGGCTACGATCGCGCCCATTGGCAACAAGCTTTACAGTTGCTAGAGGAAGCGGGCTGGGAATTGAAAAACCAGAAGTTGGTCAATCACAAAACCGGACAACCATTTACCTTCGAATTATTGCTCCCCAGCGCTGCCAACGTGCAGTACGTACTGCCGTTCCAGCAAAATCTCAAACGTTTGGGCATCGACATGAAGCTACGCCTGATTGACAGCGGGCAGTTCACCAATCGTCTGCGTGCCCGGGATTTTGATATGCTCGCCCGCCTTTACCCGGCAAGAATTTATCCGGATGGCAACCTGAAATTTGGCTGGCATACCAAATACCTCGACTCAACCTATAACACAGCGGGCGTGAGCGATCCGGCCATTGATGCACTTATTGAGCAAATCGATGCGCATCAAGGCAATAAGGCGAAATTGCTGGTATTAGGCCGCGCGCTAAATCGGGTAGTGACCTGGAATCAATTTATGATCCCCATGTGGTACTCCAATCACGATCGCTACGCTTACTGGGATAAATTCGCCATGCCAGCAACCCGACCGGCCTATACGTTAGGGTTGGATAGCTGGTGGTACGATGCACAGCGGGCGCAGTCATTGCCGCCCGAACGCCGTTAAGGAGCCATGGTGGGAACCTATTTACTACGCCGACTTTTGCTGGTGATCCCCACGCTGTGGGCCATTATTACCATTAACTTTTTTATTGTGCAGATAGCCCCAGGTGGCCCTGTTGATCAGGCTATTGCCGCCATCGAGATGGGTCAGGGCAGCGGGTTTGGTGCCGGTGGCGGCATGGATGGGGCTATGGCGCGCGGCGGCGGTGGCACGCTGACCGTGGAAAATGCCTACCGTGGCGCTCGCGGGCTGGACCCAGAGGTGATTGCTGAGATCACCAAACGTTACGGGTTTGATAAGCCGATTCACGAGCGCTATTTCACGCTGCTGTGGAACTATTCCCGATTGGATTTTGGCGATAGCCTGTTTCGCGGCTCCTCGGTGATGGAGCTTATCAAGCAGAGTATGCCGGTTTCTATCACGCTGGGATTATGGAGCACACTGATCATTTATCTGGTCTCAATCCCGCTTGGCATCAAAAAGGCGGTCAAGAACGGTACACCGTTTGATACCTGGAGTAGTACCCTGATTATTGTCGGCTACGCTATCCCGGCGTTCTTGTTTGCCATCTTGCTGATTGTGCTGTTTGCCGGCGGCAGCTATCTGGACTGGTTCCCGCTGCGCGGACTGGTATCGAGTAATTTCGACACCCTGCCTTGGTACAGTAAAATCACCGATTACCTGTGGCACATCACGCTGCCCGTACTGGCAACGGTGATTGGCGGCTTTGCAACGCTGACCATGCTGACCAAAAACTCGTTTATGGACGAGATTCGCAAGAAATATGTGGTCACCGCACGTGCCAAAGGGCTGGACGAAAACAGCATTCTGTACCGCCATGTCTTCCGCAACGCCATGCTGCTGGTGATTGCCGGGTTCCCAGCGACCTTTATCAGCATGTTTTTCACCGGTTCGCTGCTGATTGAAGTGATGTTCTCACTCAACGGGCTGGGTCTGTTGGGTTATGATGCCACACTGCAACGCGACTACCCGGTGATGTTTGGTACGCTCTACATCTTCACGTTAATTGGTCTGCTGCTGAATATTGTCAGCGATATGACCTATACGCTGGTCGATCCGCGCATTGATTTTGAGGGACGCCAATGAGCCGAATCAGCCCAATAAATTTGGCGCGCTGGGCCCGTTTTCGCGCCAATCGCCGTGGCTACTGGTCACTGTGGATCTTTCTGGTGTTGTTTACCCTCAGCCTGTTCGCCGAACTGCTGGCCAATGACAAACCGCTGCTGGTGCGCTACGACAACCGTTTCTATACTCCGTTGCTGGTGAATTACCCTGAAACCACCTTCGGCGGCCAGTTTGCCACCACCACGGATTTTCGCGATCCCTACGTGGCGGCGCGTATCGCGCAACATGGCTGGAGTATCTGGCCGCCGATCCGTTATCGCTACGATACCATTAACTATGCCACTACCCAGTCATTCCCCTCCCCGCCTTCCGGACTTAATTGGCTCGGCACAGACAGTCAGGGAAAAGATGTGGTAGCGCAAGTGCTGTACGGCTTTCGCATTTCCCTGCTGTTTGGGCTTTCACTGACCTTGTTCTCCAGCCTGATTGGCATTGTGGTCGGCGCAACGCAGGGTTACTACGGTGGCAGGCTCGATTTGTGGGGGCAGCGGTTTATCGAAGTTTGGTCGGGCATGCCGACCCTGTTCCTGATTATCTTGCTGTCCAGTGTTATCCAACCTGATTTCTGGTGGCTGTTGGGCATCACTATCCTGTTTGGCTGGATGAGCTTGGTGAGCGTGGTACGCGCCGAATTCCTGCGAACCCGTAATTTCGACTACATTCGCGCGGCACAAGCAATGGGGGTAAACGATCGGGTAATCATGATGAGCAGTATGCTGCCTAACGCCATGGTCGCGACGTTAACGTTTCTGCCCTTTATTTTGTGCAGCTCAATCACTACCCTGACATCGCTCGATTTTCTGGGGTTTGGACTTCCAGTTGGCTCGCCGTCACTGGGGGCACTGCTGCTGGAGGGCAAGAACAATCTTCAGGCTCCCTGGCTCGGCATTACCGTATTTCTGGTGTTGGCAACCCTGTTGTCGTTACTGATTTTTATTGGCGAAGCGGTGCGCGACGCTTTTGATCCCAGCAAGGCACATTGATATGAACCAAACTCCGCTGTTACAGATTCAGGATCTCAGCATCGCTTTTCACCAGGGTGAGCAGGTGCATCAAGTGGTGAATTCAGTATCCTTCAACGTCGAGCGCGGTGAAACGCTGGCTCTGGTGGGTGAATCCGGCTCGGGCAAGAGTGTCACTGTGCTGTCGGTGCTGCGCCTGCTGCCTTCTCCACCGGTTATCTATCCTCAAGGGGATATCCTGTTTGACGGTGAATCGCTGCTGCATGCGCCAGAAACACGGTTACGCGAACTGCGCGGCAACCGTATCGCCATGATCTTCCAGGAACCGATGGTGTCACTGAACCCGCTGCACAGCATTGAAAAGCAATTGATGGAAGTGTTGACGTTGCACCGTGCAATGACACGAGACGTTGCGCGCAGTGAAGTGCTTACCTGTTTGGATCGCGTTGGCATACGGCAGGCACACACGCGCCTGAAGGACTTTCCTCATCAACTATCGGGCGGTGAACGCCAGCGGGTGATGATCGCAATTGCCCTGCTGATGCAGCCAGATTTGCTGATTGCTGATGAGCCAACTACCGCGCTGGATGTCACCGTACAGGCACAAATCCTCACCTTGTTGCGTGAACTGAAACACGAGTTGGGTATGAGCCTGCTGTTCATCACGCATAACCTGAATATCGTCAAGCAACTGGCAGACAAGGTTGCCGTGATGCAGGGTGGGCGCTGCGTAGAACAAAATCGTTGCCGCGACCTCTTCGCCGCGCCGCGGCACAGCTACACCCGACAGTTGCTGGATGCCGAACCCTCCGGTTCCGCGCTGCCTCTGCCGGATGATACACCGACGCTGCTACGCGTAGAAAAGCTCTCGATTTCATTTCCCATCAAGCGTGGGCTATTGCGCCGTACAGTGGCAGAAAAAACCGTCATCAATGGGTTGAATTTCACCTTACGTCGTGGCGAAAGTCTGGGATTGGTGGGGGAATCCGGTTCAGGGAAAAGTACTACAGGACTGGCATTGTTACGGCTCATCGCCTCACGCGGTAACATTGTGTTTGATGAACAACCGCTGCACCAATTTAATCGCCGTCAAATGTTACCACTGCGTAGCCAGATCCAAGTGGTGTTTCAGGATCCCAATTCGTCGTTGAATCCACGGCGCACCGCGCTGCAAATTATCGAAGAAGGGCTGGAAGTGCACCAGAAGATGAGTGCCTCCGATCGAGAACAGCGGGTCATTGAGGTGATGCGCGAAGTCGGCCTTAATCCCGAATTTCGTCACCGCTACCCTTCTGAATTCTCCGGTGGCCAGCGGCAGCGTATTGCTATCGCCAGGGCGCTAGTGCTCGAACCCGCACTACTGATCCTTGACGAACCCACCTCGTCACTGGACAGAACCGTACAGGCGCAGATTCTGACATTATTGAAAACCTTGCAGCAAAAACGCCAACTGGCTTATCTTTTCATTAGCCATGACCTACAGGTGGTGCGTGCGCTGTGCCATCAGGTTATCGTGCTGCGTCAAGGTGAGGTGGTAGAACAAGGGCGTTGTGAACAAGTTTTTTCCGCGCCTCAGAGCGCCTATACACAAGAGCTGCTGCGCATGGCTACCCTGTAGAGGCACACGCGCCATGTCATTGCAGAAGCAATGGCGTTTAAAACGGATAGAGCGCACTCAGGGGTTCCGCGATGGCGACGCCCACATTTTTAAGACGACACAATGCTGTACTTTCATCATCGCGGTGTAAAAACAGACAGGGTTCCCCTTCCCATTCCAACACGGCACCATCAATCTGAATTTCAGCCAGGGAGTGGTTCAACTGACGTAAAATAACCCAGGCCATTTCACCATCGTGGCTTAATAATTTAAAGCCAATCAGGTTGTTGTCCTCATCTCGTCCCCGCAGGGGAATACCGCTCAGCGGAATCGGTTCCACCTTGATACCAGCGAAGCCCGATAGCCAACGATAACTTTGCGGCAAACGATGCACTACCGAAAGTTGGAGAGTGTCCACTATTACTTTCCCTCAGGTATGATTATGGTGAACAAACGCAATGACATTGGCGTCAAAGAAAAAACGTTTACTCTTAGTGTCCGAATATGGCGGCACTGCTGAATGAGCATTTCTACAAGAATCCGCGTTGCAATAGTCATAAGTCACCCTTCTTAGCGAATGGAAATGATTGCAATACTGATTAATGCCACGTTGATCACATTTTAAGATTTTATAGCTTGCCCTATATTTAACGCTTTCCCTGCAATATCTCAACCTCTTTTATTTACATTGTTCACTTTTAAACCATACATTTTACATTTATAGAACAACATTCCAAAAAAAGACAATGTGACATCGATAACACTTGACCGTGAACAAAAAGGAAAGATCAAAATTAATGGAGCACGACGTTGAAGGTCAGCAACGAGAGGGTTCCATTTGCCGCATCACTGTAGCGCGGCGAATTATTTCGCATAGAATAACGAATCATTTTGCATACTGAAAAAAATGATTAAATAGCGATTTAGCATTGTGCAGAATGATTCGCAAAAATATGCAAACTAAAATCATACGAACTCTTCACCGCTAAAGCTCCCTTCAACATCATGCTCACCCACTGACATAAGTCCAAAACGCGCAGAGACACCGAAAGCTGCCCCGGACTCGTTGAAGGGCCCAGGATTTCGATAGCATTCCCTAACTTGTATTAGTCACGACTAATACAAATAATGAGCGAACTCATCAGGGAAAAATGTGCTGCGGGCGTACGCCGATGGCCACTTTACTCGATGGAAAACGGATCTGGGCAGAAAAGAATCTGAACCAGATGTAATCTGACAGACACCTGTATAAATAATCGGTAAC
>NZ_JAHWCO010000722.1:0-1185 GCF_020054415.1 Candidatus Symbiopectobacterium sp.
AACACGCGTTTCATCATCAGGACTGTGGTGATGGCCATATCTGAGTAGTAGAGCGGTCGTCCACGCCGTTCAGTAGTGTTTTTTTCCGTCCATGCAGCAATGGCTGATTCATCTAGCCATACGGTTAGAGAACCGCGCTGCTTTAGGGCATTGTTATAAGAGGGCCAGTTGGTGATTTTAAAATTTTGTTTTGCCATGGATACCTGATTTTGAAACAACTGTGGTGATCTGCTCCGATGATTACCCAAAAGTTCTATTTATTCAACAAAGCCCGTTTGATTACACATCAACTCATTGAATACACTACACAATTTTATATTTTTGTGTCGCGGATCGCACTCTTTGGGCGAAATACTGCTACCACTTGCGGATCTGTTTCGACATAAGGTCCTTCCAACAACTGTATACAATACGGTACACTAGCAAAAATCCCTGGCACCACCACATTTCCCGCATCGTCTTTTAGCCCTTCCAGCGTCTCTTTGATGGATTTTGGTTGACCCGGCAGGTTCAGGATTAATGCCTGTTTACGAATAACCCCCACCTGACGCGATAAAATCGCCGTAGGCACAAAGCGCAAGCTGATCTGGCGCATCTGTTCGCCGAAACCCGGCATTTCTCGATCGGCCACCGCCAGCGTGGCATCCGGCGTGACATCCCGCCGTGCCGGTCCCGTACCTCCGGTTGTCAGCACCAGATGACACTGACGCTCATCGACTAACTCACACAAAGCCTGTTCAATTAACGGCTGCTCATCGGGAATCAGAAGGGATTCCACGTCAAAGGGCGTCGTCAGCGCAGCAGCAAGCCACTCCTGTAATGCAGGGATGCCTTTATCCTGATATATGCCGCTTGAAGCGCGGTCGGAGATGGATAACAGGCCAATTCGCAATTCATTCATAACAACATCTCTGTCAGTTACAATCTGATTTTAACAATCTTTTTCATGCATGAGAGCAGCACATCGTTTAAGGCTCTAGGTTATCAGCAATAATGTGAAATAAGCGGGTTTTTATGCCGCCAAAGGGAAAAGTTTGCGTTTATATTGGCTTTGTTGAATAAATAGAACTTTTGGGTAATCATCGGAGCAGATCACCACAGTTGTTTCAAAATCAGGTCTCCATGGCAAAACAAAATTTTAAAATCACCAACTGGCCCTCTTATAACAAGGCCCTCAAGCAGCGC
>NZ_JAHWCO010000065.1:0-3212 GCF_020054415.1 Candidatus Symbiopectobacterium sp.
CACGTGGTATTGCTGGTTCAGCAGGCAGTAAAGACTGGATGATCATCCATGCTTCATCGGGAAGGTCGTAGCGAGCCATAGTTCAATATACTGTGTAAACATACGGTTACTATAACTCAGGCAATTAAGGGACACAGCCTAATCCGCATATCTATCCTGATTTACCGTGCATCACCGCCACGTTGTCTGTTATTTCGGGGTAAATGCACGATTTAATGAAATAGATAACGAAGGGAAGAGCAGGAAAGGCTGCCAACCCAAGGATGGCAGCCCGCTGTGCGCCCATCAGGAACGATAGCGCGGTATGTTTCCCACATGCGACTCAGGCATCAGTAGGTATGGAAATATTCCTGAATCACATCGGCATTATGCGTTTTGCTCAAGGCCAACATCAGCAGAATGCGCGATTTTGCCGGGTTGAGCGAATCCGAAACCAGGCCAGGCTGGCTGGCATCGGGCGGGACAACACCACTGCCGGTACGCGTAGAGCGTACCACTACGATCCCCTTATTGAGCGCTTTACGGATGCCCGCGTCGCTGCGTTTGGAAACGCTGCCAGCGCCCATTCCGGCGTAGACGATACCTTGTACGCCGTGAGTGATGGCAGCATCATACATATACTCGGGGTCGTCTTGATAACCATAGATAATATCAACGCGAGGCAGCGTTTTAACGTCGGTGATGTCAAACACAGAGCGCGTGGTGTGTATTTTCTCCAAACGATTATTGAAGTAGATGCGATCGCCGACGATCGTGCCTAAATAACCCTCTTCGGGCGCCTTGAAGGTATCCAGCGTCGACGCATTGGTTTTACTGATAAAACGCGCTGAGCCGATGCGATCGTTCAACACCACCATCACCCCACGACTGCGCGCATTTTTATCCGCCGCCACTTTGACGGCACCGTACAGGTTCATCGGACCATCTGCGCTGATGGCGGTGGCAGGACGCATCGCTGCCACGAACACCACCGGCTTGTCACTTTTCACCGTCAGTTGCAGAAAATACGGTGATTCATCCAGGGTATCCGTACCGTGCGTAATGACTACGCCATCGACATCGTCGAGCGCCAACAACGCATTGACGCGATGGCTCAGCGTCAGCAACACGTCACTGGTCATGTTCTCACTGCCAATGTTCGCCACCTGCTCACCGCTGATGGTCGCCAAGGTTTTTAACTCAGGGACAGCGTTAATCAGGGTATCAACCCCCAATGCGCCGGCCTTGTATCCGGTCGTTTGCGTGTTTGCCACAGCGGAACCGGCAATGGTACCGCCGGTTGCCAGGATCACGATATGGGGTAATTTTTCCGCCGCACCCGCTAACGCGGAAAAACATACCACCATCACCAGTAACAGCGATCTCACTATCCTTTTCATCACAGTTATCCACTCTTCAGTGCATGAACAATAAAATGCCACTACTGCCTGCCACAGCAGCATTTCCCTACAAATTAAACGGATTTATCGCGTATAAACGTTTCCTATGTTGCTATTTACCTCTCAATGCTTCCGAAGCAGCTCATCTTGCCCGAGTGTGAGAAGCGGTATCGTTTGTGGGATCGCAAATTTGCAATAACACAATGAAAAAAATGCAAAAAGAAGTAAAAATGCAAGGCGCACGTTATTAGGTTGCGCCTCAGGGAAAGAGAGGGGAATCCGCCGTGATACACCCGCAGATAGCGGTGGGAGTATACGCGCTACTCCGACATCACCCAGATCGACCACGTGGCGCAGTTTGTTCCATTGCTGCTCCTCCGTCAGCCATGCGGCGTTCTCTGCTGAGGCAAACCCGCACATCGGACTCAATGCCAGCTGGTTTAGCGGTAAGTAGAGCGAGGCGTCATTAATTCGACGCTTGATGCTGCGCGCATCCTCCAGTTCTCCGGTTTCAGACGTGATAACACCGAGCACCACGGTTTGTGCGCCGATAGCGCGCAACGTTTCCAATCCGCTGAAATGCGCATCCGCATACTCCAGAAAAAGGCTATTCACGTTCAAGCGGCCCAGCGCTTTGGCAATAACATCGGCAAAGGGATTACGGTGCAGAATTTTGGTATCCAGATCGCCACTGCACACATGCAGGCTGATATACATATCCTTTGGCTTATCCTGCATGATACGGTTAAGTAAATAAACGCAGTGCTCAATGAGCTGATAAGGATCGGTGCCATCATCCAGTTCGGCGCGGATCGCTGCGACATCGCCAAACAGGCTCCAGAATGTATCATCCAGTTGCAGGTAGCGGCAGCCCTGGGCGTAAAAAGCGTGCAGCGCCTGAACATATACCTGCGCTAAATCGTCGCAGTAGGCATCCAACGCCTGATGCAGAAAATGATAATGCGCTAAAAAGGGGTGCTCGGTGTTAAAAGAGACCGGTCCCACAATGTGAAGGCGACAAGCCGCCATCTCTTGCCGCGTCATACAATAATCCTGCTCCCCCAACGGACCGACGATACCATGCAGATGGGCAAAAAAATCGTAATTCCCGCCGGTTCGGCGCAGCACACCATCAGTAATCACATGAATACCACAGGCCTTTTGCTGCTCCACAACACGTCTGACTTCATCGTCTTCCAGTTGTGTCAGTTGCGGACGCGTCAGCTTGCCCGCCACGAACGCCGAGCGTACGCGCTTCAGGCAGGCAGGGCGAAGCAGGCTCCCGACATGATCAGCATGAAACGGCGGGTATTTTTGTATTGTACGACGCATGATAACGGATCCTGTTATTTGAATAACGTTTCTTCCAAACGTCTGTTGCAGCGACCTTGGCGTGTGCAAAGTTGGCGGCACACAAACGGCATCATTCCTACCATGCTCCCCACAGAGCAGCAAATGCAAACTTCACTTTTCATGCAAAAAAATGCATATTGCATCAAATTCCAGCAATCAAGGGGGGGGGATGGATCAGAATCCAAGACGAAACAGGAAGGCAAGTGCAGATAGTTACAATGTTAGGCAGCTTTCTTGAAGAATACAAAATAAAAACAAAAAACCAACAATAAATATTAACATTCATTATAAGTTGCCCAGATCTACCTGCAGGCTTTCCAGGTCTCCATATAACTTCTTGCGGAACGTAACCTGATAAAAATCCTGAAAAATGGTTTTATGGAAGCGCTCGCAGATGCCGTTCGTCTGCGGAGACATCGCCTTCGTTTTCGTATGCTCGATATCGTTGATAGCCAGATAAAGCTGATAATCATGCTGCTC
>NZ_JAHWCO010000710.1:0-11281 GCF_020054415.1 Candidatus Symbiopectobacterium sp.
AAGCCCTGTAGCCATCCGTGTTTGCATGACTGACGACGGTAACGCTGATGGCCACTTTTGCCATAACCGTGTTTTTTCACAGGAGATGTCTGTTCACAAAACGGGCATCTTACATCAACTTTATCCACTGTATTCCACATCCAAAACCGGACATTTCACGCTGCAATCAACATATTGAATACACGACCGTTGCGCCAATATTGTGGGCATCAAAGATACCGTTGATTGCATGAGCCATATTAGCTTGGTGATCACGGAAGTGAAAGGTCGTCATCCCAATTTTCTGGTGTTCTGCGGCTTTGATGAATACGCCCTCGATACGCTGCTGCTCGGCGGTGATGGCGTAATTCCCGCCACCTCCAATTTTGCACCGGAAATCACCTGCGGTATCTATCAGGCATTTTTGGATAAGGATATGGTTGCGGTGCAATCGCTGCTGCGCCGTCTGGCCGTGCTGTCGAAGATCTATACCCTGGAAGTGCCTTTTACCGGCCTGATAAAAGAAGCGATTCGCCTCACGGGTTCGTCAATTTCTGCCGCCGTGTCCGCGCCTGCGACGCCGCCCAGCCAAGAAATGAAACAGTACCTAATCGCGTTGCTGCGTGAGGCTAATATCGCCATTGGGGAATAACCTCCCCACGTTACAGAGACGCTGCTGCTAAGCGCGTCTCTGTAGACTAACATTCAGGAAGAAAACCATGCTGGATAAGAACGCGAGTACTACGTTTGATGCTACATCAACCCATTGAATACACGACCCCTATTCTCCAGAAAAAATAAAAACGGTGAGAAAATTGTTACTTCAGGAGCCAAAAGGAACATTGGCACTGACTATTAAGCGTGAAAATCAAGTAATGGATATTGTGCTCTAACACACAAACCTCTGCATCCAACCATCAACAACATGCCCCTGACGGGGCGTATGAGGTTGCTGATAAACAGCCCGACTCCCACTGTCATTCCCGCGAAGGCGGGAATCTCTTGCCGAAGAAACGCGTTTATTCACACAGAGATCCCCGGCTTCCGCCGAGGATGACGAGGGGGTAGAGTGACTTTGTCAGCAGTCTGCCCCCCCATGACAGGGGATATTGTCAGTGAAAATCACTGAGGTGCAGGTCCGTTTTTCTCTTTCTCCAGCAGTTTTTCCAGCGCATCACCACCAATATGGCGGAAATCCTGCCCTTTAACGAAGTAGAAAATAAACTCGCAGATGTTCTGGCAACGGTCGCCAATGCGTTCGATTGAGCGGGCGCAAAACAGCGCGGTCAATACGCTCGGAATGGTACGTGAGTCTTCCATCATGTGCGTCATCAGTTGGCGCACAATGCCTTCATACTCTTTATCGACCTTCTTGTCTTCTCGATAAATACGGATAGCTTCATCCAGATCCATGCGCGCAAAGGCGTCCAGTACGTCATGCAGCATTTCTACCGTATGACGACCCAACGATTCCAGGCTAACCAGCAAATGCTGATGCGAATATTTCTCCAATGCGGTGCGACAGATTTTATCCGCTACATCGCCAATACGCTCCAGTTCAGAAATGGTTTTGATGATTGCCATCACCAGACGCAAATCACTCGCCGTTGGCTGACGCTTAGCGATGATACGCACACAGGCTTCATCGATGGTCACCTCCATCAAGTTCACCTTGGCATCACCTTCAATCACGCGCTGGGCCAATTCCGCGTCACGGTTGTGCATTGCCGTAATGGCATCCGTCAGTTGCTGCTCAACCAAACCGCCCATGGTCATCACCTGGGTGCGAATGTGCTCAAGCTCAGCGTTGAACTGCCCGGAAATGTGTTTGTTCAGATTCAGATTGTCCATGATGCTTCCTGTAATCAACCATAGCGACCGGTAATGTAGTCTTCGGTCTGTTTCTGTTTGGGCGCGGTAAACAGGGTATCTGTATCGCTAAATTCGATCAGTTCGCCCAAGTACATAAATGCCGTATGATCCGAACAGCGTGCCGCCTGTTGCATGTTGTGGGTGACGATCACCACGGTATAATATTTCTTCAATTCGGAAATTAGTTCTTCGATACGGCCCGTAGAGATAGGATCCAGCGCCGAACAAGGTTCATCAAGCAGCAATACATCAGGACGGATAGCGATACCGCGCGCAATGCACAAACGCTGCTGCTGACCACCCGAGAGACTGTATCCGCTCTGGTGCAGCTTATCTTTGGTTTCCTGCCACAATGCGGCTTTGGTCAATGCCCACTGCACGCGCTCATCCATATCGGCGCGGGAAAGTTTTTCGAACAAACACACACCGAAGGAAATATTGTCATAAATCGACATCGGGAACGGGGTTGGCTTCTGGAACACCATGCCCACCTTGGCACGCAGCAACGCCACATCCTGCTTGTCAGTAAGAATGTTGTTACCATCCAGCAAAATATCCCCTTCCGCGCGCTGTTCCGGATACAGTTGATACATTTTATTCAGCGTGCGCAACAGGGTGGATTTGCCGCAGCCAGACGGGCCGATAAATGCGGTAACCTGATTGGTGGCAATATCCAGCGTAATGTCTTTCAGCGCATGGAATTTTCCATAATAGAAATTCAAATTGCGCACCTGGATTTTGTAGTTGGATGTATCGGTAGCCATACTCATTAATACTTATCTCTTTTAACTGGTGTGTCGTCCGACACCCCGTTGAATCCATTAATGTTTCTTTTTCGCGAACAAAATACGCGCGACAATGTTCAGCAGCAGCACACACAGCGTAATCAGTAGCACCCCCGCCCAGGCCAGCTGTTGCCACTCGACAAACGGGCTCATGGCAAACTTAAAGATGGTGACGGGCAGGTTAGCAATCGGGTGCATCATATCGGTGTTCCAGAACTGGTTGGACAGCGACGTAAACAGCAACGGTGCGGTTTCCCCGGCGATGCGGGCGATTGCCAGCAGTACGCCAGTGATAATGCCGGATACAGAGGCTTTCAATGTGATGGCCGAAATCATTTTCCACTTCGGCGTTCCCAGCGCATAAGCCGCTTCACGCAGGCTATCGGGAACCAGTTTCAGCATGTTCTCTGTGGTACGAATCACGATAGGCACCTGCAATAGCGCCAGCGCAATCACCCCCGCCCACCCCGAGAAGTGCTGCATCTTTGTCACGACAATCGAGTAGACAAACAAGCCAACCACAATCGAAGGTGTTGACAATAAGATATCGTTAATAAAGCGAATCACTTCGGCAACAATGGATTTGCGACCATATTCCGCTAGGCAGATACCCGCCATAATGCCGAGCGGTGTACCAAAGACCGTGGCCCAGAAAATCAGCAATCCACTGCCGACAATGGCGTTGGCAAGCCCACCACCTGCGGCGTTGGGTGGCGGCGTCATTTCGGTAAACAGCGCCAGCGACATGCCGTCGATCCCTCGCACTACGGTAGAGAACAGGATCCACACCAGCCAGAACAGGCCAAATGCCATGGTTGTCATGGAGAGGCATAGCGCAATGCGGTTCTTCTGGCGACGCCAAGCCTGCATTTTCTGCCGGGTACGCGCCAGTGTGGCTTCTTGTTCCATTCCTAACGCCGCCATTAGCGTGCCCCCTCATTTTTTGCCAAACGCATAATCATCAACTTAGACAGCGCCAGCACGATAAAGGTAATCACAAACAGGATAAGACCAAGCTGCATCAATGCCGCCGTATGCAGGCCAGATTCCGCTTCGGCAAACTCGTTCGCCAGCGCGGAAGTGATACTGTTGCCGGGCATAAACAGAGACAGGCTGTCCCACTGGTAGGTGTTACCGATAATAAAGGTCACCGCCATGGTTTCACCCAGTGCACGCCCCAGCCCCAGCATGACGCCGCCAATCACCCCGTTTTTGGTGTATGGCAATACGATGCGCCAAATCACTTCCCAGGTGGTACAACCAATACCGTAGGCTGACTCTTTCATCATTACCGGTGTTTGCTCAAACACGTCGCGCATTACGGCAGCGATATAAGGAATGATCATGATGGCCAGAATCACACCGGCGGCCAGAATACCGATACCAAACGCAGGACCAGAGAACAGTGTGCCCAAAATAGGAATGCCGGACAGGATACTCCCAACCGGTTGCTGGAAGTATTTGGCAAACAACGGTGCGAAAATAAACAGACCCCACATGCCGTAAACGATACTCGGAATGGCGGCCAATAATTCGATGGCAACGCCCAACGGGCGTTTCAGCCAGTTCGGTGCTAACTCCGTCAGGAACAGGGCGATACCGAAGCTGATAGGAATAGCAATGATCAGTGCAATCAGCGAGGTCACGACGGTACCGTAAATCGGCACCAGCGCACCAAACTGCCCGGCAGGCGCGTCCCACTCTTTAGTCCACAGAAACGCAAAGCCAAACTTCTCAATGCTCGGCCAGGATGCCACGATCAGCGATACGATGATGCCGCCCAGCAGCAGCAGCGTCAGCAGCGCAGAGAATCTCACCAGTGCGCTAAAGATGACGTCGCCCAGCTTTCCGGGGGCTTTCATGGTTGGCTTATACTCAGCCATAGGGCTCTCTTCTTCAGTGTTAATCATTTTACAGGCAAAGGCGGACGGGCTTCCCGCACATCCGCCATAACTTATGTCAGTGCCTTGTTAACCGCACAAGGGCTTGCATATCGTTTCAATGCTTATTTAAACAGCGCGTTACCGCTGCTGTCTTTTACACTGGTTTTCCATGCGGCACGAATCTGCTCAACCACTTCGGTTGGCAGCGTAGCGTAATCCAGCGCTACCGTTTGCTCACCGCCTTTCTTGAACGCCCAGTCAAAGAACTTCAGCACTTCAGCGCCCTGCTCTGGTTTTTCTTGTTTCTGGTGAACCAGAATGAAGGTGGTAGAGGTGATTGGCCATGCGTCAGCACCGTGCTGGTTGGTCAGGTCCTGAGCAAAAGATTTGCTCCAGTCGATGCCTTTGGCCGCATTGCTGAATGATTGGCAGGTCGGTCGAACGGCTTTACCGTCGGCAGAAATCAGCTTGGTGTAAGCCAGGTTATTCTGCTTGGCATAAGCATATTCAACATAACCGATTGAGCCTGGCAGACGCTGAACGAACGCGGCAATACCGTCGTTACCTTTACCGCCCAGACCGGTCGGCCAGTTAACCGTAGAACCAGCACCAATTTTCTCTTTCCATTCAGCGTTCACTTTCGCCAGATAGCTGGTGAACACGAAAGAGGTACCGGAACCGTCAGCGCGACGAACGACGGCGATATCCTGATCCGGCAGTTTAACGCCCGGGTTCAGTTTAGTGATGACCGCATCATTCCATTTTTTGATTTTACCTAGGTAGATATCACCCAGCGTTTTACCATCCAGCGTCAGTTCGCCAGATTTAATGCCCGGGACGTTTACCGCCAATACCACACCACCGATTACGGTAGGGAACTGGAACAGGCCATCTTCAGCCAGCTTATCATCAGCCAGTGGTGCATCAGATGCACCGAAATCAACGGTTTTTGCTTGAATCTGCTTAACGCCGCCAGAAGAACCAATACCTTGATAGTTAACTTTATTGCCCGTTTCTTTCTGGTAAGAGTCTGCCCACTTGGCGTAGACCGGCGCTGGGAACGTAGCACCTGCACCGGTAAGGTTAACGGCAGCTGAGGCGTTGACCGCCGTCAGGGAAAAGGTTGCCATAACAAGACCGGCAATCGTGGTACGCATCAGTCTCATAATCCCTCCTGTGGGATTTTTTAAAGGTGTCGACCCAGATTCTTTATTGATCAGAGTGTAGTTCGCAGGGGGAAAAATAGGACAATTACATGACAGTAAAATGTATTTAATGTTACAGTTTTATGACATGCAAAAAATGTTCACGATCAATTGCATTAAACGCGGCATTTTACCTGAATACGCGCGGCGTTGATTCAGGCCATAGCGCGTAACAAGGACAATATATCTATCTGAAAAGTATCAGGAAATAACTGGTAAGGCGACAGCAGGCAGTAACAGGATCCCTCCTCAACGAACCACAATGGCGCAGCCAGAACGCCACTGGCAATATCATATCTGACTAATTGCCATGGACCAATGGCAACCCCAAAACCGGCAACAGCAGCCTGTAAACTGAAATAAAAGTGCTCGAATGTTTGTCCATTATTGTCATGAAATGGGTATTGTGTGACCGAACTCCGCGTTTGCCAAGCGCTTAAGCGCGTGCGGCTGTGTAAGCGCGGCGCAGTGGTGTGCAATGACATCCCGTTTTTAGCGGGAGAAAACCAATCAACCACGTTATCAGGCCGACACACAGGCCCGACTTTTTCACTGAACAGGTATTCTGCATGGTAACCATCGGGTAACGGGAAATCATCGTACCGAATGACCAAATAAATGCCAGTGTTAAATGAAAATGCGCCTCCGCCCGCAACCAGATGAATATCCCGATCCGGATGTTTTGCCTGAAACGCTGGCCAACGAGGAATGAGCCAACGCATCAGCAATGTCGGTTCACATGACACTACCCAGCGCCGCTGCTGGCGCGGAGTTCATTGGTGGCGCGCTGCATGACTGTCAGCCCTTCATTCACCGCCTGCGCCAGCGTGCGGCCTGCTTGCGTCAGAAAAACGCGGCGACTGCGCCGTTCAAACAGCGCAACCCCTAAATCATCCTCCAGCATACGCACCGCACGACTAATTGCACCGTGTGTAAGATGTAACGCTTCGGCGGCACACGTGAAGTTCTCAAACCGTGCTGCGGCCTCAAAACAGCGCAAGGCTATCAATGAAGGAAGGCGGGTTTGATTGACGTCTAATGGTGAGTTTAACTCACCATTAGACGTCAGAAATCATCGTTAGTTATCCCTATCTTGTTTGCATAGCATATTGATATCTAATTTGATATTAAAAAGGTTATGTATGGTCGAGTATCTCGCTGTATTCACAATAACACTGTTTGCCGTTATTAGCCCCGGGCCTGATTTTACCATGGTGACACGCAATAGCCTGATGCTGTCGCGCCGTGCGGGAATCCTAACGGCTGTCGGTATCGGTGGCGGCATTCTGGTCCATGTGAGCTATACCCTGATAGGCATCGGGTTGATCATTCAGCAATCACTGTGGCTGTTCAACATGATCAAACTGATTGGTGCGGCATACCTCATTTGGCTTGGAGTGAAAATGTTACGAGCCAAACCCGTCAGCGCCCAGCTCGATACCGGTATCGCCTCCGTCTCTGATTGGAGAGCGCTACGCACCGGTTTTCTCACCAATGCGTTAAATCCCAAAGCAACGGTATTCATCGTCAGCCTGTTTATGCAGGTGGTAAGCCCACAGACGCCGTTGGCGATGCAAATCGGCTACGGTATTTTTATCTCGGTAGCGCACATCTCATGGTTTTGTCTGGTCGCCCTGTTTTTATCTTCCGGCGCAATCCGTGAGCGACTGCTCGACGTGCGTCATTGGATCGACAGAACCTTTGGTGGCGTCTTGCTGGGGTTAGGCGTGTTGTTGGCTTTGGCACGGCGTTGAACGCTTATCACATAAAAAAAACCTGCCCCTATAGGGCAGGTCCAGTTATGCAGCTCAGCATAGCGGCAGTTACTCTACCGTCACCGATTTCGCCAGGTTACGCGGTTGGTCAACGTCGGTGCCTTTAATCAGCGCCACGTGGTAGGAGAGCAACTGTAAAGGCACGGTGTAGAAGATTGGTGCAATAACGTCTTCCACATGCGGCAGCGGAATGATGCGCATGTTTTCGCTGCTGATAAAGCCCGCTTCTTCGTCGGCAAACACATACAGCTCACCGCCGCGTGCGCGCACTTCTTCGATGTTGGATTTCAGTTTTTCCAACAGCTCATTGTTGGGCGCAACCACCACAACAGGCATATCCGCATCAATCAACGCCAGCGGGCCGTGCTTCAACTCACCAGCCGCATACGCTTCTGCATGAATGTAAGAGATCTCTTTAAGCTTTAGCGCTCCTTCCATTGCGATAGGGTACTGAACGCCGCGTCCCAAAAACAACGCATGGTGCTTATCAGAGAAACCTTCTGCCAGAGACTCAATCAGCTTGTCCTGTGATAGCATCTGCTCAATACGCGCAGGCAGCGCTTGCAGACCGTGGACAATATCGTGCTCAATCTGGGCATCCATACCGCGCAGACGGCCAATACGCGCCACCAGCATCAGCAACACCGTTAACTGGGTGGTAAACGCCTTGGTGGACGCCACGCCAATTTCCGTACCGGCTTTGGTCATCAGCGCCAAATCGGATTCACGAACCAGCGATGATCCTGCCACGTTACAAATAGCCAGCGATCCCAGATACCCCAGCTCTTTGGACAAGCGCAACGCTGCCAGCGTATCCGCCGTTTCACCGGACTGAGAGAGGGTGATCATCAGGCTATTGGCGCGCACCGCCGGTTTGCGATAGCGGAATTCAGAGGCGATTTCCACATCACAGGGCACACCCGCCAGTGCTTCAAACCAATAACGCGATACCATGCCTGAGTTGTAGGACGTACCGCAGGCAATAATCTGAATATGCTGCACTTTAGCCAGCAGTTCATCCGCTTTTGGACCCAGTTCAGACAGATTCACTTCACCGTGGCTAAAACGCCCTTCCAGGGTGTTTTTGATCGCCAACGGCTGTTCGTAAATCTCTTTCTGCATGTAGTGGCGGTAAGCGCCTTTGTAACCCGCGTCATAATTGACTTTGGATTCAATCTCTTCGCGTTCAACCAGTTCGCCCGCGCGGTTGAAAATGCGCACAGTGCGGCGCGTCACTTCAGCCACGTCGCCTTCTTCCAGGAACATAAAGCGGCGGGTCACTGGCAACAGAGCCAGTTGGTCAGACGCAAGGAAGTTTTCACCGACACCACGGCCAATCACCAGCGGGCTCCCAGAACGCGCAGCCACCAGCACGCTCGGATCGCGACTGTCCATCACTACCATGCCGTAAGCGCCACGCAGTTGAGGGATAACGCGTTTTACCACGTCAACCAGCGCACCGCCGGTTTGTTGCTGTTCCCAGTGCACCAGGTGCGCAACCACTTCGGTATCGGTTTCGGAAACAAAGCGATAGCCACGCCCGATCAGCGTTTCACGCAGCGGTTCGTGGTTTTCGATAATGCCGTTGTGAACGATGATAATAGGGCCGGAGACGTGCGGGTGCGCATTTTCTTCTGACGGCTCACCGTGCGTTGCCCAACGGGTATGAGCAATGCCCGTACCGCCCGCCAGCGGATGCTCTTCCACCGCTTGCGCCAGCATCTGTACCTTACCCAAGCGACGTACGCGGGCAACGTGCCCCTCTGCGTCAACCACCGCCAGCCCCGCAGAGTCATAACCACGGTACTCAAGGCGGCGAAGCCCTTCTAACAGAATTTCAGAAATATCGAGTTGCGCAACTGCGCCTACAATTCCACACATGGATGTGTATTCCTATACGCGTGACATATTGTGTCACTTTCGACGTCTTAAACCTGATCGTGCCGGTTTTTCCGGTGTCCCCGAGCCTTGTAGAGAGTGGGGGATTATTATGTTTTGCGGAGTGCTTTAGCCTAAAACACTGTGCAAAACCGCCTCCACAAAATGGGAGGCGACATCACTTATTTTTTCTTAACAGGCCGCGCCCAACCTGAAATATGACGCTGTTTTACCCGGCTTATCACCAGCGCATTCTCTTCCACATCGCGCGTTACCGTGGTGCCAGCACCGATGGTCACACCACTGGCTACGGTCACAGGGGCCACCAGTTGACTGTCAGAGCCGACAAACACCTGATCGCCAATCACGGTTTTGTGCTTGTTGGCACCGTCATAATTACAGGTGATGGTGCCTGCACCAATATTCACATCATCACCAATTTCCGCATCGCCAAGATAGGTCAAATGGCCTGCTTTGGAACCTTTACCCAAACGCGCCTTCTTCAACTCAACAAAATTGCCAACGTGTGCACCCTGTGCCAGCTCGGCCCCCGGTCGCAGGCGCGCAAAGGGCCCTACCGTACACTCAGCGTCCAAAACCGCATTTTCTAACACGGTGTACGGGCTGAGGACACAGTCATCACCGATCACGCTGCCTTTGATGATACAGCCCGCACCAATCTCAACCCTATTCCCCAATGAGACCTGGCCTTCAATGATCACATTAGCATCAATACTCACATCACGTCCGTGGGTTAATGTCCCACGCAGATCAAAACGAGAGGGATCGAATAGCATGACGCCCGCCAGCAGCAACTTATTTGCCTGTTCCCGCTGATAGACACGTTCCAGCGTCGCCAGTTGCAGACGGTTATTAACCCCTTCCACTTCGCTCAGATTATCAGGATGTACAGCTTCAACACGGCGGCCTTCTGAGGCAGCCATAGCGATAATGTCAGTGATGTAATACTCGCCTTTCGCGTTGTTATTGTTTAACTGGCTCAGCCAGCGTTTCAGATCCTGACCGTTTGCTGCCAGAATGCCGGTGTTGATTTCGTTAATCTGACGCTGCTGTTCCGTCGCGTCCTTGTGCTCGACAATCCCGACCACAGACCCGTTATCATCGCGCACAATGCGGCCATAAACGGTGGGGTCGTCCAGTTTCACCGTCAGAAGCGCAATGCCGCCCTGTGGCTTATCCGCCAGCAAGCGCGCCAGCGTGGCGGGTGATATCAAAGGAACATCACCGTACAGCATCAGAATATCTTCATTATCAGCAAAAAACGGCGCCGCCTGCTGCATGGCATGCCCGGTACCGAGTTGCTCCGCTTGCAGAACCCAATTCAAATCCGGGTTGGTTAACCTGTCTTTCAATAAATCGCCGCCGTGTCCGTAGACCAAATGCACCTGTTTGGCACCAGTTTCCATAGCCGCATCAATCACATGCTGAACCATCGGCTTACCAGCGAGCGGATGAAGTACTTTTGGTAGATCGGAAAACATACGTGTTCCTTTGCCAGCGGCAAGGATAACCACGCTCATGACACTGTTAGACATGCACCACCCTGATGAAACGAATTGATAACCCACGGATTCAATTGGATGAAAGTAAACCCGTTATCGCTGCGGATTACTACATATTTTTCAACGAAAAATACCACAATGCCGCGCGAGGCAAGGAAAAAGAAAGTGTACCCAAGTCTAAACCTTACTGGTGGTTTTTTTAATTCATCTTTTCCGAAAAAATGGCTAAAATGGAGCCTGTACACGAGATTGTGTAATTGCCTGATTTTGATATGTTCAATCCAACATCAAAAGCAGGTTACTTTATGGACGAAAAACAGTTACAGGCTCTGGCTAACGAGCTGGCCAAAAATATCAAAACCCCTGACGATATCAACCAGT
>NZ_JAHWCO010000691.1:0-2718 GCF_020054415.1 Candidatus Symbiopectobacterium sp.
AAGCCCTGTAGCCATCCGTGTTTGCATGACTGACGACGGTAACGCTGATGGCCACTTTTGCCATAACCGTGTTTTTTCACAGGAGATGTCTGTTCACAAAACGGGCATCTTACATAAACTTTAGCCACTGTATTCCACATCAAATACCGGACATTTCACAATGTAATCAACATATTGAATACACGACCGACTGTTACAACACTTGCGCGCCACACCGGAACACAGCGTCACGTCGTTGCTTTCCGCACAGTTCGACCATGTGGCGCATCGGTTTATTGATGCTCTTTCGCGCACCTTGTAGCATCTGGCGCGTGCCGAGGTGATTTGGCGTTATGAATTTGCTCGTGGTGCCGCCATGCATGTGCTGACCGATGCAGATCCACGTTCGGGCAGATTGGCTTTACTGTGACAAGGGCTATGCGATAACCGTGACAACGAACAGGTGCTGGCGCACTTGATCACCTTCGTCAGCACCGGTTTTTGCGCGCCTTCCCATAACGATATCTCTCACATTCACCGCATGGAGACGCCGTCACACGCGCCGTCCGTGCCGTTCTTCATACCGTCAGGAAATAACGCAGGCTGAAAACCATGAGTAAACCAAAAATTGAAGGCTCCTTTGTAGCACTGATTACCCCATTCAACGAGGACGGCAGCATTGATTTCGGCGCATTTGAGACGCTGTTGCAGTTTCAGGTTGAAAACGGCACCTCCGCCGTGCTGATCATGGGTCAACCGGTGAAGTATCCATGTTGTCACCAGAAGAGCGTAAGGCCATTATTCGCCGTACAGCACAATTCCGTCAGGGTGACATGAAGATTTTCTTCGGTTGCACCGGCAACAACACTGACACCACCATCGATTATGTACGCTATGCACAAGACAACGGCGCAGACGGCGTGATCATCGCAGCGCCAGCCTATATCTGCGCACCTGAAAGCGATATCGAAAGCCATTTTCTTGAAGTGGCAGATGCCACCGATCTGCCGCTCGGGATCTACAACAACCCGCCGCGCGTGAAATCCGATCTGCACTGGACATCGCTGCTGTGCAGCTTCAAACACCCGAACTATGTGGTACATAAAGAATCCACCACTCGCCTGGGACAGGTGGCGCAAGTACTGGCTGGCAACCCGGACGTTTCGGTTATGTGCTGCGACTCCCCCAACTTGGGACTGGTGGTTCCAACCATGTCACTCGGTGGACACGGCACCGCCAACATGACGGGCAACATTGCTCCGGCATAGCTGGCAGAAATCTCACGTCCGTGGGAAAACGGCGATGATGCTGCACGTTTCCGCACCGCTTACCAACACTTGCTGCCGCTGTTGCACTACACCCATTCGGCCATCAACCCGGTCGCGGTAAAATCGCTAATGAAAGCCACCGGCTTACCGGCAGGTAACCTGCGTCGACCGCTGCGCAACCTGCAAGGTGATGCATTACAGAACGGTATTCGTATCGTCAACGAGCTGGGTCTGAGCAAAAAGTACGGTTTTAAAGGTTAATGATTTAACGCTGCATAAAAAACCGCTTTACCTCGCGTCATCTTCGGCGAAAGCCGGGGATCTCTGTGAGAAGAAAGGCATGATACCTGACAGATATTACCGCCTACGCGGGAATGACAGAGGAGTACGGGGAGTGCAGTAATATGACTGTTTTATGTAGCTTTTTCAGCAGTCTGAACAGCTTGATATTCAAGCGGTTCAGACTGCTAGGCATTATCAGAAGCTGTATTCAACCCCGACACGGTAGCGGGTTTGACGATCATCCTTGATGCCTGATGATTCAGGAACATTCCCCACCGCTACAAAGGGACGCCAGTTTTTATCCCATTTATAACTCAACTTCACATCATGGCTGAAAGAGTGATTGTCATTATCGGATAACTTTATTCTTGCCGCATTGGCTTTTTGATAATCTAATTCATATTCAATCGTATAATCCTTGAGGAAATTATAAGCGATAACCGACGTCAGGTTATAACCATTTTCCGATGTTTTATTCGTCGTTCCAATATTACTGCTGTTACGCTTGTAATAAGGGCGATAACGCAGAGACACTGACAGATCGTCGGTAATATTCGCTTTACCACGCAGGTATGGACGGTAATTATTGTAGGTAGAAGTGGAATCTAACGAAAAACCAGGCTCCAAAGAGAAGGTTTTATTGAAGTTGTACAGATAGCTGGCGACAACTTCCGTGCCGTTGCTGACACTTTCGTTAAACGGTTTGTTTGGCGTTTTATCATTAGCGTGCTGCACCCAGCGAGCTTCCACTGACACGCCAAAACCTTGCTCAAAACGATGAGAAAACAGCAAACGATCTTTATGGTCACCGTTTGAAGTATCTTTGAATGCGTGACTATAATCGATGGTCGCTGCCAACGTATTGAGCGCAACCAATGAAGTGATTGCCAACGTTACTAACTTTAATTTCATTGTATTTCTCCGAGAGTCAAACTGCATTACTGCGGTCGTGTATTCAACATGTTGATTGCAGTGTACCATATCTGGTTTTGGATCGTGTGTTCAACATGTTGATTGTAGTGTACCATATCCGTTTTTGGATGTGGAATACAGTGGCTAAAGTTTATGTAAGATGCCCGTTTTGTGAACAGACATCTCCTGTGAAAAAACACGGTTATGGCAAAAGTGGCCACCAGCGTTACCGTTGTCAGTCATGCAAACGCACCTTCCAGCTCGACTATGCCTATCG
>NZ_JAHWCO010000488.1:0-12732 GCF_020054415.1 Candidatus Symbiopectobacterium sp.
ATGGCCACTTTTGCCATAACCGTGTTTTTTCACAGGAGATGTCTGTTCACAAAACGGGCATCTTACATCAACTTTAGCCACTGTATTCCACATCCAAAACCTGACATTTCACACTGCAATCAACATATTGAATACACGACCGTTTATCGGCCTGCCTATTATTGTCCCCGGCATTATGGCAGGCTTTATCACCGGCGGCGCAGCAGCCATTTTCGGCAATGCGACGGGTGGATTCAGAGGTGCCATCATTGCCAGCTTTATCAATGGGCTGTTGCTTTGTGTATTGCCAGCACTCACGCTGCCGCTGTTTGCCGATCTGTGCGCGAAAGGCGTGACCTTTGCTGACCCGGATTTCACGATTCCATCGCTGATCCTGAATTTTGTGCTGGGGCTGTTTAACTAACGGTAATACGGAAACAAAACAATCCCGCCGAATAACGGCGGGATTTTCAGTATCGCTTAGCGGCGGTTGCGCACCAACTGATAACGACGCGTGAGATATTCTACCGGTGCGCTCCAGATGTGTACCAAGCGACAGAACGGGAACAGCACAAACAGGGTTAGCCCCAGCACGATGTGCAGTTTAAACACCCAGGCAACGCCGTCTAAGTGCGCCGATGCGCCGCCGTGGAAGTTCACGATCGACTGTGTCCAGCCGACCAGCTTCATCATTTCGCTGCCGTCCATGTGCTGCGCGGAAAACGGAATGGTCAATAACCCCAATCCTGCCTGAATCACCAACAGCGACAGGATGAGAATGTCGCCAACGCTCGACGTGGCGCGGATGCGAGGATTAGTGAGGCGGCGTTTGAGCAGCAAAATACCGCCCACAAACGTCAGTACACCGGCAGATCCGCCACCGATCATCGCCATTTCTTGCTTCACTTCAATGGGCAAAAAGGCTTCGTACATCCAATGCGGCGTCAACATCCCTAAAAAGTGACCGGAAAAAATCCCCAAAATCCCCAGATGAAACAGGTTCGAGGCCAACCGCATACCTTTTTTGTCGAGCATCTGGCTGGAACCTGCACGCCACGAATACTGCCCGTAGTCATAGCGCAGCCAGCTTCCCACAAGGAACACTGTACCTGCCAGATAAGGGTAAATATCAAACAACAGCATATTAACGTAGTGCATGGTTTTTTTCTCCTGCAGGTTGTGCGTCAAGATCCAGATACTGGGGTACTACCGCGCCCGCAAAGCGACGCTGGTGCGCGGTCTGCTACGCACCAAAGAACTTCACCTGCTCTTCTTCCCATACAGCATCCAACGCCTGCGGCGTGTCGTCACGGGCTTCGTCCGCCACTTTATGCGTGACATCATCACTTTTTAATGCGCTACCCGAAAGCGCCAGCAACACGTCAAACAACAGGGTATAGTCGCTGTCGCGCTGCTGTAAACGCGCACCGAGCAACGCCAGAATGGGCGCGATATCCAGCAGCCCTGCACGACTTTCTGCTGCTCCCAACAGCGAGATATATTCCAGGTAGAGCGGCAGAAAATCCGGCAGTTCGCGGCAGTCAAGCTCCAGACCGGCTGCATGATAATGCTGCATCAGGTCCACCATCGCCTGACCTCGATCGCGTGATTCACCGTGCACATGTTCGAACAACAGCAGCGATGTCGCCCGGCCCCGGTCGAACAGTGCGCAGTATTCAGCCTGTTTATCCAGCAGATCCTGCGCACACTGTTGTCGGATAAACTGCGCCAATTGCTCACACACTGGCAGTGACAGCGTGTCGTCTTGTGCCAGCGCCTCAATCAGATCCTGATGATGCGCCCACAGTTCCCCATCGGGGTAATCGAGCAGACGGGCGATAATGCGTAACGTCATCATCATCAATCCTCCTGCATCACTTTGCTGTTCATGTCACGTGTTTTGCTGGTGACATCAATGGCATCAATGCGTTTGCTGTTAAACAGGTTGAATTTGCTGTCGCTGCCGTGACAACCATCGCCGAAGCTGAAACCGCATCCTTTGCTTTCCGGAAAGGCGTCACGCGCCAGCTCACGGTGGCCGGACGGCACCACAAAGCGATCTTCATAGTTGGCAATCGCCAGATAGCGGTACATTTCCTGAGCCTGGGCTTCGGTCAACCCCACCTGCTCTAGCGCACGGGCATCGATCACCCCTTCTACGGTTTCTGCGCGCTTAAAGTGGCGCATCGCGAGCATTCGTTTCAGCGCCAGCAGTACCGGTGCGGTATCACCTGTCGTCAGCAGATTTGCCAGGTACTGCAACGGAATGCGCAGACTTTCCACGTCCGGCAGAACACCGCTGTGTGCCAGTGCGCCCGCATCGGCGGCAGATTGGATGGGTGACAACGGCGGCACATACCACACCATGGGCAGCGTGCGATACTCCGGGTGCAGCGGCAGCGCCAATTTCCACTCCATCGCCATTTTGTAGACCGGTGATTGCTGTGCCGCTTCGATAACCCCGCGCGGCACACCGTCTTTCAACGCCTGAGCAATCACATTAGGATCGTTCGGTTCGAGGAATACCTCAAGCTGACGCTGGTAGAGATCCTGCTCGCTCTCCGTGGCGGCCGCTTCAGCAATGCGATCAGCGTCATACAGCAGCACGCCGAGATAACGAATGCGACCAACACAGGTTTCAGAACAGAGTGTCGGTTGCCCGCTTTCGATACGCGGGTAACAGAAGATGCATTTTTCTGATTTTCCGCTCTTCCAGTTAAAGTAGATTTTTTTGTACGGACAGCCGGTCAGGCACATGCGCCAATCGCGACATTTATCCTGATCGATCAGCACAATGCCATCTTCACCCCGTTTGTAAATCGCACCGCTTGGGCAGGTCGCGACACAGGCCGGATTTAGACAGTGTTCACACAGACGCGGCAAATACATCATGAAGGTGTTTTCGAACTGGCCGTACATCTCCTTTTGCATATGCTCAAAGTTTTTGTCTTTGGCACGCCTACTGAACTCACCGCCAAGATCATCTTCCCAGTTCGGACCCATTTCGATTTTCTTCATGCGCTGTCCGGTAATCAGCGAGCGCGGACGCGCTATCGGCTGATGCTTCCCTTCCGGCGCTTTACGCAGGTTTTCGTAGTCGTAGTCAAACGGCTCATAATAGTCATCGAGTTGCGGCACATCCGGGTTGGCGAAAATCTTGGACAGCACGCTGACGCGATTGCCCATACGCGGTTCCAGTTTGCCGCTGATTTTACGGATCCAACCGCCTTTCCATTTGTCCTGATCTTCCCAGGCGTGGGGATAGCCCACACCCGGCTTGGTTTCGACGTTGTTGAACCAGGCGTATTCCATCCCTTCACGGCTGGTCCAGACATTTTTGCAGGTGACGGAGCAGGTATGGCAGCCAATGCATTTGTCCAGATTCAGCACCATGCACACTTGGGAACGAATTTTCATCAGGCTTTCTCCTGCGCGGTCAGTGAACGGGCTGCGGGCTATTCGTAATCCTGGCCTTCATCATCCAGCCAATCGATACGTTTCATTTTGCGTACCACCACGAATTCGTCGCGGTTACACCCAACCGTGCCGTAGTAGTTAAAGCCGTAGGATAACTGCGCATAACCACCGATCATGTGCGTGGGTTTCGGCGTAATACGCGTCACCGAGTTATGAATACCGCCTCGCTGGGTAGTGACCTCTGATCCGGGCAGGTTCACGATGCGCTCCTGCGCGTGGTACATCATGCTCATGCCTGCCGGTACGCGCTGACTCACCACCGCACGCGCCGTCAGTGCACCGTTGGTGTTGAACGCCTCTACCCAGTCGTTGTCCACGATGCCCAGATCCTGTGCATCATCCTCACTTAGCCAGATAATCGGCCCACCGCGCCCCAACGTCAGCATCAGCAGGTTGTCGCTGCAGGTGGAGTGAATACCCCACTTCTGGTGCGGCGTCAGGAAGTTGAGTGGCTTCTCAGGGTTGCCGTTTGGTTTCTGATTAATCACCGGTGCCACCGCGCGGGTATCCACTGGTGGACGGTACACAAGTAGGCTTTCACCAAAGGCGCGCATCCATTCGTGATCCTGATACAGCTGCTGGCGGCCTGACAGCGTGCGCCACGGAATCAGCTCATGCACGTTGGTGTAGCAGGCATTGTAGGAGACATGTTCATCTTCTAAACCTGACCAAGTTGGGCTGGAGATAATTTTGCGCGGCTGGGCCTGAATATCGCGGAAGCGGATTTTTTCATCTTCTTTATTCAGCGCCAGATGCGTATGGTCGCGGCCAGTAAATTTTCTCAACGCCTCCCAGGCTTTTACCGCAACCTGACCGTTAGTTTCCGGTGCCAGCGTCAGGATAATTTCTGCCGCGTCGATGGCAGTGTCAATTTTTGGACGCCCAACCGCTGCGCCTTCAGACTTGGTGTAGTTGAGTTTTTTCAGGAAATCGACTTCATTTTTAGTGTTCCAACCAATGCCTTTACCGCCGTTGCCCAGTTTGTCCAGCAACGGTCCCACCGAGGTGTAGCGTTCATAAAGGTTCGGGTAATCGCGTTCTACTACCATCAGGTGCGGTGCGGTTTTACCGGGAATCAGATCGCACTCGCCTTTTTTCCAGTCATCCACGCCGAACGGCTGCGCCAGCTCTGCCGCAGAATCGTGTTGAGTCGGCAACGTCACCAGATCGGTTTCCACGCCAAGGTGCCCCTGGCACACGCGCGAGAAGGTTTTGGCAATTCCTTTGTAGATTTCCCAATCACTCTTGGCGTCCCAGGCAGGATCGACAGCCGCTGACAGCGGATGAATAAACGGATGCATATCCGAGGTATTCATGTCGTCTTTTTCGTACCAGGTGGCCGTCGGCAATACGATATCGGAATAGAGACAGGTGCTGGACATGCGGAAATCCAGTGTCACCACCAGATCCAACTTGCCTTCCCCTCCCTGCGCTTGCAACTCCACCTCTTCCGGCATAACGCCGCCCTGCTTACCGAGATCCTGGCCTTGCAGACCGTGTTCAGTGCCGAGCAGGTATTTGAGCATGTATTCGTGCCCTTTACCGGACGACCCCAACAGGTTAGAACGCCAGATAAACAGGTTACGCGGAAAGTTTTGCGGATTGTCCGGCTGTTCAGCGGCAAACGCGATAGTGCCCGCTTTCAGCGCCTGCACGGCATACTCTTGCGGCGTCATCCCCGCTTGCTGCGCGCGGGCAGCGATACTGAGCGGATTCACGTTCAACTGCGGCGCTGAGGGCAGCCAGCCCATGCGCTCGGCACGCACGTTAAAATCGATCATGCTGCCGGTAAAACGGGATTTATCCGCCAGCGGCGACAGGAATTCCTGCGGAGCTACCGTTTCGTAGCGCCACTGGCTCGAGTGGTTGTAGAAAAAGGAAGTGCTGTTCATGTGGCGCGGCGGACGCTGCCAGTCAAGACCGAACGCCAGCGGCGTCCAACCGGTTTGTGGACGCAGTTTTTCCTGACCGACATAGTGCGCCCAGCCGCCACCACTTTGGCCAACGCAGCCGCAGAACACCAGCATGTTGATCAGGCCACGGTAGTTCATGTCCATGTGGTACCAGTGGTTGATACCGGCACCGACGATAATCATTGATCGCCCGTGGGTTTTGTCGGCGTTATCCGCAAATTCGCGGGCGATACGCACGATGTTATGGCGTGAGACGCCGGTGATCTGCTCGGCCCATGCGGGGCTATATGCTTTTACTTCATCGTAGTCACGAGCGCAGTTGTCATCGTTCAGTCCGCGATCCAGCCCGTAATTCGCCAGCGTCAGGTCGTAAACGCTCGCGACCAACGCTTCGCTGCCATCGGCCAGCGTCAGGCGTTTTACCGGCAGTTTATGGCGTAATACCTCGTCAAGGGCAACGCTGCTGAAGTGCTCACTCGGTAGCCCACCAAAGTACGGGAAGCCAACGTCCGCCACTTCATCGTGCGCACCCAGCAGGCTCAGGCGCAGTTGTACTTCTTCGCCACTAACGCCATCACGCTGCTCCAGATTCCATTTGCCCTGATCGCCCCAACGGTAGCCAATGGAGCCTTGCGGCGCAGTCAGATTGCCCGTCTGCTCATCAATCGCCACCGTTTTCCACTGCGGATGATTCTTCTGACCGAGATTGTCCAGCAAATCGGACGCGCGCAGCATGCGACCTGCCGCGTAGTAGCCCTCTTCACGAGGTTCCAGCAACACCAGCATCGGCATGTCGGTGTAGCGGCGCACGTAGTCGGTGAAATAGCGGCTCGGGTTATCCAGATGAAACTCTTTGAGGATAACATGTCCCATCGCCAGCGCCATGGCGCTGTCGGTACCCTGTTTCGGATTCAGCCATTGGTCACAGAGTTTGGCGATTTCCGCATAATCCGGCGTGACGGCCACGGTTTTTGTGCCCTTGTAACGCACTTCGGCAAAAAAGTGCGCATCCGGGGTACGCGTTTGCGGCACGTTGGAACCCCAGGCGATGATGTATGACGAGTTATACCAGTCGGCTGATTCCGGCACGTCGGTCTGCTCGCCCCAGGTTTGTGGCGACGCCGGCGGCAAATCACAATACCAGTCGTAGAAGCTCAGGCAGACACCGCCGAGCAGCGAGAGGTAGCGCGCACCCGCCGCATAAGACACCATCGACATCGCCGGGATTGGCGAGAAGCCGATAATGCGGTCGGGTCCAAAGGTTTTGGCGGTGTATACGTTGGAAGCCGCGATCAGTTCGTTGACCTCGCTCCAGTCAGAACGCACAAAGCCACCGCGACCACGGATTTTCTTGTAATAAGCGGTTTTTTCCGGGTCGGTCACGATAGAAGCCCAAGCATCGACCGGATCGGAGTACGCCAGTTTGGCTTCCCGCCATAGCTTGAGAAGACGCTTACGCATCATCGGGTATTTCAGGCGATTGGCGCTGTAGAGATACCAGGAGTAACTGGCACCACGCGGGCAGCCACGCGGTTCATGATTTGGCAGGTCCGGGCGGGTGCGAGGATAGTCGGTCTGCTGCGTTTCCCAAGTGACCAGACCATTTTTCACATAGATTTTCCAACTGCACGATCCGGTACAGTTGACGCCGTGCGTTGAGCGTACCACTTTATCGTGCTGCCAACGGCTGCGGTAACCGTCTTCCCAATCCCGGTTGGTATTGAGCGTCTGACCGTGCCCATCTGCAAAGGGCTCGGCCAATTGTTTAAAGTAACGTAACCGGTCAAGAAATTTGCTCATCCGGACTCTCCTGCTGCGAAGCCTGCTGGCTTCTGTCGTTATGAATGCGCGTAGCCGATACGGTGTGTTGCCTACGGCACATTGCTCCAATTGGCGCTAGGGTAACGACCTGAGGTGGGTTCAAAATTGATACCGATCAAGCTCCTCCGGGGGGGGCAAACGGTGAGAACGAACGAAATACCACCAAGGGATTATGAAAATTAAAACCTATATCTATATGAAAAATATAGATATTAATGACATTTATACCCAAAGGGATAACAATGATTTTAGCTCGTGACTATTTGGAGGTAGGTAGCGTGGCGAGAGGCAGATAGAAAGCAAAACGCGGCGCAATGATACGCCGCGCGAGGTTGCTGAACCCGTCTCTTTACTCTTCGTCATCCTCAGCGAAATCCGTGGATCTCTATGAGAATGAACGTGTTTCTTCTGTAAGTCATTCCCTCTTTCGCGGGAATGACTGCGGTGACGGGGAACTCACCATCAGGTTAGCGGCTATCGCGGTGTTTTACGCCCATAGAACAGCCAGGTGATCAACACGCACACCCCATAACACAGAATAAACACTTTTATTGCCCCCGCCGGTGAACCGGTCAACTCAAGCGACGTGCCGAACGCTTTGGGGATAAAGAACCCACCAATGGCGCCAATCGCAGAGATAAAACCAAGTGCGGCGGCGGAGTCCGTCGCCGCTTCACGCAATGCGTCGTCATCGCTGCCGACGCGCGCTTTAACGCGCTCTGTGGTCAAACGACGGAAAATCACGGCAATCATCTGGAAGGTCGAGCCACTGCCTAACCCTGCGGTGAGGAACAGCAGCATAAACAGCCCGAAGAACACGGCGAAGCTGCCCGCATGGCCATCCGCAGCCAGAGACAGATAGAGCAATACCGAGAATAGCGCCATCAGGATAAAGTTGATCAAGGTGACGCGTACGCCGCCGAAACGGTCGGACAGTATGCCACCCACCGGTCGCGCCAATGCCCCAAGCAGAGGGCCAAAAAACGCGTAGTGCAGGATAACGATATCGGGAAATTGGGTTTTAGCGAGCATGGCAAATCCCGCGGAAAAACCTATAAACGAACCAAACGTGGAGAGGTAAAGAAAGCTGAGCACCCACAAGTGCAAGCGTTTGATCACCGGCAGTTGCTGACTGATGGAGGCTTTGGTGGTGCTCAGATCGTTCATGCCAAACCAGGCTGCAAGCGATGCCACCAGCAGGAAAGGCACCCAAATCCAGGCAGCGCGATACAGCCACACCGCGCTGCCATCCGCCTGTGCTACACCGCCAGTCGAGCCAAGCAATGGCAAGAAAATGACCAGCGGAACCAGAATCTGCATCACACTGACACCCAGATTGCCCAATCCGCCATTCAGTCCTAACGCTCCCCCCTGTCTGGCTTTAGGGAAAAAGAAACTGATGTTCGCCATACTGGACGCGAAATTCGCCCCGGCAAAACCGCACAACAATGAGATGATGACAAAGGTGTGATATGACGTTTGCGTATCCTGCACCACAAACCCCAGCCACAGGCACGGGATCACTAAAATCAGGGTACTCAGGGTGGTCCAGCGTCGCCCACCAAAGAGGGGGATGACAAAGGAGTACGGGATGCGCAGCAGCGCGCCGGACACCGAGGGCAGCGCGGTTAGTAAAAACAGCTGGTCCGTCGAGAAGTGAAACCCCACTTTATTCAGGTTAACGGCTACGGTGCTAAACAGCATCCAGACACAGAAAGAGAGCAATAAGCACGGGATGGAAATCCACAGGTTGCGAGTGGCGATGCGCTGACCGTGTTGCTGCCAGAAATTGGCATCTTCCGGATACCACTCGCCAATGGTCGCGTTAAGCGGCTTGCTCGTAGGATCATTTGTTGTAGACTGCGTCATAAAAAAACCTCAGTGAGTAAAACTCGGTATATAACCCTGAGGAAACAACAGGGTATTCAGGGCGCAACATGAGGGATGCCAGTGTAAATAAAATTGATATTAATCAACGCCATGTCAGGTAAAAAATGCCGTTTCCACTCCATCCACCACCTTGTGAGTAACCCTACGTTAAATAATAAAAACTGCGAATTCAGCCCGTTAACGCGACTTCACCCTCAACTACTCCCAGCCATGAGCCGAGACGGATATTTGTGGGTACTTATTAAGGGGTATAGGGTTATAGCGAAGGATGGTGAAGAATGCAGACCTATCAGATACCTTTCGCGTTGTCTCCGGATTCAGCGGCAAAGCACTCGCGCAAAACAGGACATTCGTTGAACAACGCTATGAGCGAAGGATGGCGACGTGGAGTTCCCATGGTTAAACGTCTTTTACTGCCGCTGTCACTGACACACCAGGTAGCGATGCTGATGTTGTTACTCGGACTGCTCGGCATTGCGGGTATGGGCATATCCAGTTGGATGTCGCAGAACATCCAAGGAAATGCGCACGCCATCAATAAAGCGGGCTCCTTGCGAATGCAAAGCTATCGCCTGCTCTCCATGGTGCCGTTGTCCAATAGCAGCCACATTTACCTGGATGACCTCGAACGTGATGAGGCCAACAGCGACTTGCAGCAAGCGGTGCTGCGCGAAGGGTTGAGCGAACCATTTTCTCAACTGCGCACCTTCTGGCAAACCCAGTTGCGTCCCCAGTTGCAACAGGCGTCTCGCCCGGATGAAGCCGCCAGCGATGTTGCCGCCTTTGTGGCGCAGTTGGATGCACTGGTGTCTGCCATCGATCACAGTACCGAAGAACGCATTGCGCTGGTCACCAAAATCCAGCGCCTGTTTATCGCGCTGATGGGCATGGTACTGCTGGCAACTATTCTCTATCTACGTCACCGTTTGCTGACACCGCTGCGTAAGCTGGTCGCCATGGCGCAAGCCATCGGCCACGGTGATTTCAGCGAACGCATCAGCCTCTCTCTGAAAATTCATGTCAGTTGCATTCGGATGCAAGGCGGAAATCTGTCGGATGAGGTACGCAGTCAGTTGACCGAAATGCGTGAAGAGCTGAACACCGCCTACCGTCAACTGAGTGAGCTGTTGACCACCTTTCGACTTCAGCTCAACGAGTCCTGCCTGTTGGCCGCGCTGCGCGCTACCGTTGAAGAATATGAAAAACGTTTGGGATTCCCCCTACGTTTGCATTATCAGTTGCCACAGCAAGCGGTATCGGCCCATCAGGGTATTCATGTCCTGCAAATCGTGCGTGAGGCGCTCGGCAATATTTACAAACATGCGCAGGCGACCGAGGTGGACATCACGCTGATATGGCACGAAAAACGTATCGAATTGACCGTACGTGATAACGGCATCGGCATCGTTCAGGATAGCCAGTGCGCCAATCATTACGGTTTGATTATCATGCGAGACCGCGCGCACAGCCTGCACGGAGAGTGTGTTATTGCGCGCCACCAGGATGGCGGAACGCAGGTGAAAGTGACTTTTGACGCAGAAAACCGCTACCGCCGCGAATTAACAGGAGGACACCATGACGAATGAAGTGCCAAATGACGATAGCGCGACCCTTTTATTGATCGACGACCACCCGATGTTGCGCAATGGCGTAAAGCAGTTGCTCAGCATGGTACCCGGTTTGCGCGTGGTGGGTGAAGCCAGCGATGGGGAACAGGGTGTGGTATTGGCGGCTGAGTTAGATCCAGACCTGATTTTGCTGGATCTGAACATGCCCGGCATGAATGGATTGGAAACGCTGGTGCGGTTGCGAGAAAAAGCGCTGTCTGGCCGCGTTGTGGTCTTTAGCTTTTCCGATCATGAAGATGACGTAGTGAGTGCCCTGAAAAACGGGGCGGACGGCTACCTGCTCAAAGACATGGAACCGGAAGATTTGTTGGCGTCGTTGCATCAGGCGGCATCGGGAAAGATGGTACTCAGTGAAACCCTGATGCCGATCCTCGCCGCCAGCCTGCGCGAAAATCGTCAGGGTAGCGATCGCAGCATTCAGCAGTTGACGCCCCGTGAGCGCGATATTCTGAAACTGCTGGCACAAGGGCTTGCCAATAAAGTGATTGCACGCAAGCTTTCCATCACGGAAAGTACGGTGAAGGTGCACGTTAAGCATCTGCTGAAAAAAATGAAGCTGAAATCGCGTGTGGAAGCGGCAGTATGGGTGCTGCAAGAGAAAATCTTTTAATCGCAGGGGGCCGCCATAAGCGCCATCCCGGCAGCACCACGTTGGCGGTTAACGCAGGAAAGATAGGTGACCGCCTAGCCGCTAATCAGCACCCGATCTCCTTGCCATTGGCAATGCAAATCGCCGCCACGGGCTGAAACCTGACGTGCACGCATCGTGATTTTTCCTAATCGATCGTGCCAGTAGGGAATCAACATGCTGTGCGCCGAGCCAGTGACCAGATCTTCGGCAACGGCTTCTCCCGGGCAGAAAAAGCGGCTGACAAAATCATAGTCGTCTCCCGGTGCCGTCACGCACACCAGTTTGCCCAAGGGTTTCATGGCGTGAATATCTGGCGTTAACGCTTCGACCTGTTGTTGGTTTTCCAGCACCACCAGATAAAATCGCGCGCCGCACGCACCTCAACTGCGTCGTCGATCCCTAAGCAGCGCAATAGCAGCGCGAGCTGCGTGACCGGCTCCGCCTGCCAGGCCGGAAAATCAAGCGTCAACCCCGCGTCACTTCGCGTGACCGTCAGTTCCCCGACAAACCGGGTCGAGAAACGGATCGTCTCTCCCGCGTACCCCATGGCGGTGAAAATTACATGCGCTGCCGCCAGCGTGGCGTGTCCACACAGGTTGATTTCACCCTGAGTGGTAAACCAACGTAACGCAAAGCCCTGCTCTGAGGGCACGAAAAAGGCCGGTTGTGCTGGTGCGCCATCTATCTGCAACAAGCGTTCATCCGGCAACCATGCCATCAATGGGCATACCGCTGCCGCATTGCCACCAAACGTGTGCTGTGTAAACGCATCAATCAAATAAAAATCCACGGTTAACATTGTTACTCCTTGATTGCTAGGCTGCTTAGCGCTGTTCTGTGAGATTTAATCGCCTTATAAACATTACTGCCATTCATGCGTTCGATCGGATTAAGTTCACGGGCAAACCTGAATGCCGATGAAAAAAGAGACTCAGTCTTCTTTAAAAAACTTTACATTTCTTTTCAGTTGGTTAAATAACATCATGAATATTAAAATATTCATAAACAAGAATGAGGATTATCGTCATAATCCTACTTATTCCCGCTATTTACTTTGCTAAACTCACATTAATAATAGTTTTTTGCTATTTGCCACGGTAATGATTTTCGACGCCATCTGGTGTAATGCGCACTGCTGCTCGGCACTGAGGGACAATCATGATTAAACCGCGTACAGAACGCTTTATTGGACTGGAATGGCTGCGTTTTCTGCTCTGCTGCTATGTGATGCTCTATCACACTGCCCATATTTATCTGTACTAGCTCAGACCTGATCTGACAGTTACCGATTATTTATACAGGTGTCTGTCAGATTACATCTGGTTCAGATTCTTTTCTGCCCAGATCCGTTTTCCATCGAGTAAAGTGGCCATCGGCGTACGCCCACAGCACA
>NZ_JAHWCO010000263.1:0-6992 GCF_020054415.1 Candidatus Symbiopectobacterium sp.
CCATACGGTTAGAGAACCGCGCTGCTTGAGGGCCTTGTTATAAGAGGGCCAGTTGGTGATTTTAAAATTTTGTTTTGCCATGGATACCTGATTTTGAAACAACTGTGGTGATCTGCTCCGATGATTACCCAAAAGTTCTATTTATTTAACAAAGCCCCGGTCCTTTTGAAGTCCACCATGTGAGGAAACTTAAGGATATCAAGTCGGGTACAGATAACTGGAAGAGGCTAATGATTGCCCGTAATAGGAAAACATTAGTGATCTGCCGGAGCTGTCACGTCAACCTTCACAGAGGAACACTGCCAGACCAAAGAACCTTTGTTTGATTCAATGGAGAGCCGTATGCACAGAAATGTGCACGTACGGTTCGGTGGGGGGGCAATGGCTAACCCGTTCTGGGCGCACGTGCCCTACCCAACCCGGTCGGGCTCAGTATCCCCAACCATGCGCTGTATGCGATTACCTAACGACTTAACCGATGCACCAATTTGACTGGCGCTTTTTTATTCAGGATAATCGGCTAAAGAGCGAGGATGTTCACTCATGCCAGTTATACTCAGACTTAATGGTTTCAAATTTTTCTTCTATTCGAACGAGGGTAATCCTCTAGAGCCTGCCCACATTCATGTCAGGAATGCGGAAGGCGAAGCCAAATTCTGGCTTGAACCCGACGTCAAACTGGGCAGAAATGATGGTTTTGACGCCAGAACGCTCAGGGATTTAACCAAGATTATTGCAGAAAACCAGACGTTGTTTGTGGAGGCCTGGCATGACTATTTCAGCTAAAAATGTACGTTTTGACGACGCCACTATGTGGGTTGAGTTAAGTGACGGCAGAGTCATCGGCACCCCGCTTGCCTGGTTTCCACGGCTACTGAATGCCTCAGAGAAAGAGCGTAGTGGCTACGAGCTCAGCAAGAGAGGTATTCACTGGGATGATCTCGATGAGGACATCTCGGTTGAAGGGCTGCTTGCGGGTCGCGGGGATATCACCCATGTTCCCAGCCACGTTGCCTGACAATATCTGCTACACCGCTCGATTAAATCTCAACGCCAACGCCGGTTCACCGGCGTTTTCTTTATTCTTCACTTCGCAGAAATAGTTTTGCATTGTTCGTAAAGCCATCGCCGCCAGAATATCCGACGTGTTTCGGACTCTTTCTGGGGTGAACATGATGGTTAAAAAACAGAGGCAGACACGGCACCGGTTGGGGGGCATTGTCCTCTGCCTGCTTGCCGTAGGCTGCGCCGATGTGAGTTCCCGTTCTGAACCCGTAAGTCGCTTGCCAGGACCGCAACGGGTGCAGGATCTGTACCAGAACCGCTCACCTGAAGTGGTTCGCTACGACCGCTATACCCTGATCAGTACCCGCCCGGCAGAGGCTCAGCGCGATCCGCTCAATCAGATTGTCGATATCCGCATGCCCGCGCAGGTGGTGAGCAGGGTCGGCGAAGGGCTGCGTTATTTGCTGCTGGAGTCTGGCTATTCCCTGTGTAGCGGTGACGCCACGCTTTACGCAGAACTGTTCAGTAAATCCCTCCCTGCTGTGCAACGATCAGTTGGAACGATGCGCTTGAGTGACGCACTGCAGGTTCTGGCGGGACCAGCCTGGCGCTTGCATGTTGATGATGTGAATAGCGAGCTCTGCTTTGTTCTGCGTGAACCGTATCGCCGCTTTACCCCTACGCCAGCCCCGGTGGTGGTGAAGGCACCAAGCCAGGTGTCGAGTACCGTATCAAAACCTGCCACGTGCCTGGCTGGCAATGTTTCCCAGCGTCCTTTTCTAGGTAGCTCATCCACGCCGTCGACCACCGCTGCCCTCAAACCAGAAAGTATTCCGGTGCCGTCCCCGGTAGTCCAGACGCCGTCGCAACATTCAGTGGGCACCCACGCCGTAGCGACATTGGCGGTTACCAAGCCTGCGCATACTTCACCTGTTACCCCTGCGAAACCGCATAGCGAAACGCTTTTCAGCAGAGCGCCAGCGGTGGAACGAGCAAAAAAAGCGGAGAGCTTGCCGCAAAAACCCACCATAACGCTATAGCCAAGCGACTTAATTTTGATTACACCATATGGACTGAGAACAAAATCTCTGTATCGCAACCACTCTCTCTTTTTTTGCTTTTTGCTTTTTGCTTTTTGCTTGTGCCCATTTATGCTCAATTGGGTTAAGATCTGGCGAATATGTAGGCAAATACTCCACCATATACCCTGCATCGATGATGACTTGTTGAATATTATGTTTTTTGTGAAAAGTTGCATTGTCCATAACGATTACACTGTTTTTAGGGAGTACTGGGATAAGGGCTTGTGTGACCCAGGAATAGAAAACATCGCTGTTAATATTGATATCAAATAATCCTATATCAAACAGCGTTGTGCCTAATAAAGCGCCGATAACATTTGTTCTTCCCTTGGCTCCCCAGTTCTTCAGGCCAAAACACCGTTGACCTTTTGGGGAATAGCCGTGAGTCCGTGGGGTATCGTGTGTAAAACCACTTTCATCAATAAAAACAATAGGGTTACCTTCTTTTTCATACTGTTGTTTTTTTTGTTGAAATGCTTGCCGGGCGCTTTCGTCGGCTTTCGGATGACGTAGAGTTTTTTTATAGGTCAATCCCAGCTTTTTAAGAGCTTGCCAAATGGCCTTCTGACAAACGCTAAAACGCTCTGCAAGTTCTTTTTGGTAAACATCTGGATATTGTTCAACATCTTTTATCAACTAGGATTTATCGATCTTTCGCTGACGCGTGGTCGATGCTTTTGGCTCTATTTGATTAATCCAACGCGATACAGAGGCAGGGCCAATCCGAAATTGCTTCGCTGTTTCCCGGATACTCAACCCTTCTTCTTCCAGTCTAGATATCACTTTACGTCTAAAATCAATTGAATAGCTCATTTAAATAATGTAATCAAAATTAAGTCGTTTGGCTATACCTCCAGCACCCGCCGCTTCATCACTCAAGAGTACGCAGCATCCGGTAATGACGCCGATAACGCCCACGATTGTCGCACCGGACGCGAAAGTTTGGCGCGCCGAAATCGGCACAACCCTGAAAGAGACATTGACCCGGTGGGCTTCAGAGGCCAGTTGCGACAATGGCAGCCACTGGTTAGTGATCTGGCCGGTACAACTTGATTACCGCATTGATGCCCCACTGGTGTTCCGAGGCGCTTTTGAATCTGCCTTGGTATAGCTGTTTGATCTCTATCGGGAAGCAAAAAAACCGCTGTTTGTGGAAGCCAGCCGTTTTCAGTGTCTGGTATCAGTCAGCGACCAACCAAAACCTAAGACGGGAGAACGCTGATATGGGATACGCCATTGTGGCGTTGACCATGGTTTTGATGCTGGTCACTGACAGCATCACCGCAGTGGACAGCGTAAAGCAGCAATTGCAGCGTGAAGCGTTGGCAGCGGAGCTCCTTGCCAGCGACATGCTGCGTACGGCCAATGCGGTCAATGACTGGCAGTACAGTCGCGCGGTGTTGCCAGAAGGCACCCTAGACTTGACGCAGTTTAGCCTTTCCACCGCCCCAGATCACCGTATCAATGCCGCCATGCTCAATGGGCGCTTATGGGTGTGGACAGCGGATCAGCAGGGGCTGCGTCCTACCCTCATGCGTCTCTCTTCCGGTTCTGCCCTGGCACTCTCCGTCACCGGCGGGCATCTGCTGATGTCCGATGGCGTTGACATGAATCTGTCCTTACCGGCCGGTGTGGCGGAAGGCAACGTCGTTTATCTCAACTGAAGGAGTGCCAGATGACATCCCTATTTAACCGTAATCACTGTGTTGTCCTGGCGCTCACCCTTACTCTTCTTTACGGTTGTGCCGTCCAGGAAATCAATAAAATGGGTGTCCGCGCACGCGAGGACGGTGACAGCGCCCAACGTATTATGAAAAGCCGCTCATCGCTAACGCATCCGACCGTCTCTTGGACGGATAAACCTTGGGTGAATCTGGACCCGATTACCTCATTGATCGCCGTCAGCGATGATAAAAAAGTGCCGCTTTGCCCAATTATCATTAACCGCACTAACGGGATTTCCCTGCCGGAAGTGGGACAACGTATCACGGCGCTCTGTGGAATGCGTGTATCTATTACGCCAGATGCCTTATCTGCACTGTCGAGCCGCACTGCCGGGTATGCCAGCACACAGCCGATGTCCGGCAAACTACCTGAGCCAGATGATAATGGTCGCGTTTCACTGGCCAAAATGGCAGACCAACAGAATATGCAGTCAGTGTCTGCCAGTGCCGATCTGGGGTTGTTGACCGGTCTTAAATGGAATGATGACCTGAACGGCTTGCTCGATACGGTGGCCAGCCGCTTCGCTCTGTCGTGGCGTGTCGAACAAGGGACGGTGGTGTTCTACAGTTTCGACACACGAACTTTCCAACTGTCACTGCTGAACACCAAAATCGACAGTTCCGCCTCGATCAATTCGGGTTCCGGCACACAGTTGGGCAGTGCAGGGGCATCCAGTGCTTCTGGGGACATCAATACAGCGCAAAAAACGGCGTATGACCTCAGCAGCAACCTGTATGACGATATCCGCAAGACCGTTGAGAACATGCTGACGCCGAAAACGGGGCGCTACTGGCTTTCCTCGTCCAGCGGATCGCTGACGGCGACCGACACACAGGAAGTGCTCAATCGGGTAGGGCGTTTTGTTGAATATGAAAACAAACTGCTGAACCGCCAGATTCAGTTGAATATCCAGATCATGAGCGTCACCCAGACGCACAATGAGGAACTGGGGCTGGACTGGGATCTGGTGTACAAATCGCTGAGCAATTACGGCGTCAACGTGAAGGGTTCCTTAAACAATGCCTCCTCCGGTGTCGGTTCGACGGCCTTTTCTATTATGGATACGGCCAGCGGCAGCGCGCGGCATTTTGCTGGCAGCAACCTGATTGTCAAAGCCCTGTCGGAACAGGGCGATGTCAGTGTGGTCACCAGCCAGTCCAGGGTGACCACCAACTTTACCCCGGTCCCTTATCAGTTATCTAACCAGCAGGGCATGGTGACCAGCTCCGGCTCGACCGCGACGGCCAATGTTGGTGTGACGTCGACCATGACCACGACCACATTGATCACCGGTCTGTTTATTACAGCTGTGCCGTCCATTGAAGAAAATGGCAATGTCCGACTGCAATTCGCCTTCAGTTATGACAGCCCACCCAAAATTGAGTCCTTTTTTAGTGCCGATGGCAACACCCGCAACGATATCGCCAATTACTCCAAAGAAGCGGTTACGCAGAAATTCAACATGCGCACCGTGCAGACCCTGATGGTGACCGGCGCGGATCAGTTGACGAACTCCGCTGATCGCCAAGGTGTTGGCTCAGCGGATTTCTTCGCGCTGGGCGGCGGGCGTAAGGGCACCAATAAGCGCACCACGCTCGTCATTCTCATCACGCCAATTCTGTTGGGGTAAACATGAAAATTCAGAAGGGAAGCAGCGCGCGCTGAACAACGTACGACTGGAACCCTGCTCATCCACGGACGAGCCGGCTGGGTTTCTGGCATGCGTTGGACACGATCTGGAACAGGAACCAGCCTACTGTCGCGCATGCGCTTAGCCGACACACACTTTCTGGTGAGCGGGGTAGGGGCGGACAGGACTATCGGTTTGGTCAGTCTAGGAAAGCGTAGCCGCCGGACGCGACTGTATTCACTGGCGGCGGCTTTCCAATCGGGTGTGGGTGGTAGCAGCCATGGTATCTACCGTATTAACGATCAGATGTGGGTATTTCTGGCGACGGTGCGTGGGCGTCTCACGGTTATGGGTGACGTCACCGGTTCGTTGAACGATGTCTGCCAGGCGCGTAGCCAGTTCCTTAATTTTAACGATCCCGGCAGTGAGGGATGGAACAGTGTTGCTGAGCCAGAGCAGAACATCAGTTGGCACGTGCTGGTTGATGGCCTGTCTCGCAAACATCTTGGTCGTGCTTGCTTGCGGAGCGTTTCGCTGCGTAAGCAGGTGCTGCTGTTACTGGCGTCACTGGCCATTATCTTGACAGGACTGTGGTTGCAAAACGCATCCTCGCAACGGGCGCGGGATACCGCGATACGTGCCGCACAGCAGGCATCGAAAATCATTGTGAAGCAACCCGATGCGCGTATCAGCGCGCCGCATCCATGGGCGGTGCAGACGGTCATACCGGTTTTCCTCAGTCAGTGCTGGTTTACCCGTGAACCGCTACCGGTATCTGTCGCCGGATGGCGACTGTCGGCCGGTGCCTGCGACGAGTGGGGACTGCGTTTGCATTATGAGGCAACGCCCGGCAGTACGGTGGAAGACTTTGACCAACGTGCCAGAGACCTGTTTGGCCGCCCTGCCTCTTTCAACCTCAAAGAGGGCGGCAAAAACGGTGACGTCTTTATCCCGTTTACGGCGTAGGACAATGTATTGCGCGATGAGTGTGTGGCATCGGTTGATGACCAATTGAAGTCACTTATCTCTCATCTGCAGCGCCGAAATGTGCCAGTGTAGTTCAGCGAGGTTAAACCCGCCGAGGTTGCCCCGGGTGCCGTATCCACCCAGCCAGAACAAGACTGGCGCGAGTTCTCCTTTTTCGTCAGCTCAAGATTGGCACCGGAATGGTTGCTGGAGGGTTGTGAGGACAGCGGCCTGCGTCTTTCCAGTATTGCGTTCACCTTGAGTGTCCAGGGTCAGTTTGCTTACACCATCAGGGGAAGCTTGTATGCACACCAATAACCTTGCTTACCGGGGGCTGCTGTGCAGCCTGGCATTACTGTTCGGTGGAAACTCCACCGCTGCAGAGAGTGACATCAACAGTGTCACCATCGGTCAACTGGAAGCGGCACAGGCACGTAATCTTTTAGGCTTTGTTGAATAAATAGATTTTATGCTGGCAGTCCAGTGAAACGACGGATCCTCGCAACGCAAAATCATGCAGTTAGGCCTCATGAGAAAACTGTACACCTGAGGACACAAGCATTTTCTACCAAAACTGGCTTGGC